>NZ_JACJPT010000129.1:0-13795 GCF_014696195.1 Sphaerospermopsis sp. FACHB-1094
GAATAAACCTAAAACCTTGATGTATCAAAGGTTAGAGGCTGATAAACACAGAAATTAGTGCAAGGGTTTTGAAGGGTATACCGGAAAAAGTGTGCATTTTTGGGGATTTCAAGAGATGGCAAAGAAATTTTCCAATCTCCTCCTGACTCCTGACTCCTGTACGGGCGAAGCATTCGGAAAATAGCCTTTTCATAAAATTGATAATTTGTCGTCCGAATGCTTCGCCCCTACGACTCCTGACTCCTGACTCCTGACTCCTATACCCTCACGGAAAGACTTTCTCAGCAACCCCTAATTACAGCAGTCCTAATTACAGCAGTTTTGAGGTTGTGAGTAATATTCCCAACTTAGCAACCCAACTTAGCAACAGGATGAGTAAACTGTTACACAGCTAAATTGTATAATCCTAACATTCTGAACTCTTGTTTAACAGGCAAGATGCCTGTTCCACTTATACAAATTAAATGCACAACAGCTTATTAAATTACAATAGGTTCTAATTGGCGATCGCACCATTTTCCCTCTACTTGCTCTGTAACTAATGGTGTAATAATAAACTTAGCCGGAAAACCTTCTTTCACATCCACCCGCAAGCAGGAATAAGGTTTTTTCATCTCTGAACCGTAACCACTGCGTCCCACATACAGCAAAGACTCGGCAACTTTATGAGTAGAATTACTATTACCATCGGTAAAACTTTCTACTAATTCCGTTCCTTCTTGTCGTTGGCGACGGGGACGGCGACCACTGCCACCACAAACTATATAATTAATGTGTGAATCGGCATATCCTGTATCCACCGTCCGCAGATATTCCAAACAGTGCGCGTGGCCATTGAAAACCACATCCACAAGCGGTCTACCTTGATTTATATTACCTAAAGCCGCCGCAACTTGTTCCAATACCCCCCGCAACCGATGACGCACGGCTAAAGTTTGTCCTTGATGCCACTTGGTAGCTTCTGTTACATAAGGAGGATGATGAAAGAATATCACCCGTCCCCTCACTTCTGAATTTTGCCAAGATGCAATTAATCTATCTTTTAACCAGTCAAGCTGTTCAAGATCCACATCTGCACTGGTATGAATTTCTAATTGTTTTTCAATATCAAGCTTGACTTCATTAAGTTGGTCTACCTTAGCACCCAAATCAGCCAGTAGTTCTGATTCTTCGGGATTTTCGGAGTTAAGTTTATCACACTCTGCCAAAATTTCTAACTCTTCTTGTTCCAACTTTTGACGACGCTGTAACAACTCCCGACGTATATCTCCCGCTTGGTTTTCTGGTAGCGGTTCTGGGGTATTAAAAGTATTAGAATCAAGGGCAAAAAAGTCAATTCCCCCATAGTTAAATGTATAATACCTATTAGGTAATCGGGTGAATTGTCCCGGTTGGTAACGCAAACAGCGTCCTGTATTACTTTTAGCAGTGTAATATTTATCTAAATGATATTCTAATTCATGGGGAGAAATAGCAGCTAAATAATCAATAAAAGCTCTTGAATAAGCATCACCTTGATTTGAACCATGCCAACCGATTTCAATATCTTTGTAAAGCAACATCCGCCGCAAAGGTAAAGTCGAACCAGTAATTAAACGATAGAACCAAGGCACATCATAATAGTCATGATTGCCTAAAACTGGCAAAATTGGTAACTTAAAAACCATCTGGTCATAAGCAATACTTTCGGGGTTTTCACCACCTACCAAAAATTCGCGGTAAGGTTCAATAAAATTAGGCGGATAATACTCACGAGAACCCACCACATAAACAACATCACCGGTATGCAAAATAAAACGGCAATCATCACTATGATTTAACATCATTTCCGCAACTTGACGCTGAGGATGAGAACCATAATGAGACTTAGTACCGCTATCACCGATTACCATAAAAGAGAAATTTTGATTTTTCTCCCTGCCATTATCATCTAAAATCATGGCAGTTTGGTCAATTCCTCGTTGCTGAATACTGGGATGCTGCGATCGCACCCTTTGGTTCATTTTTTGGATTTTTACCGGAACTGATGGTTCAGAAATTAATTTCATAGCTTTTTGGAAATTACCCTTGCTATATATAAATAGTGTATATCAAACAATATCTAAAATCCAAGGAGGTGATGAAGTAGTGCTAATCGACATTTACAGTAAATATGAAAAAAATTCTCAGTTTGATCTACTGTGTAAAGTTCTCTTTAATGTGGAATTTCTTCAGATTCCTAAATCTACCAACTGAATAACCCCCCATTGTCCATTTGTTAACCACTGAGGATCTAATATTGCTAATTCCTCTAAAACTTCAGCTTTTAAACCTGCTGCTACTTCTGATTTTAAGGTACGTAACGCTAACATTGGTGCAGGTAAATAAGCCACTATATCTGCAAAGTTTGTAGTATAATCCCAGTAGACATCTCCCAACAAACGCCGATAATTAGCATCACCTTTAACAACTATTAAATTCGACTTTGCTAACTCATCTTTCAGTGATTGGGGAATTTGCCAAAATGGTAAAGGTGAAGTCCAACAATAATCTTCTGTTAAAATCAATTTACCTGAATCAAGATTTTTACTTAATCTTTGTACAAATGATTTAACATCAGGATGACTACCTGCTGCTAAAAAATCTTTGGTTGCATACACATCTTTAATCATTGCATCCGATACAAAAGTGGGATGGGGTTTCAAATGTAAATAAACCTGATTTGCAAAACCACTACCCAAGAGAAAATCAACTAAACATAAATCACAAATTAATTCAAAACCTGCATTATCAACTACAAAATCAATGCGGTTATTTTCCGATTTAGCTAATAGCTTACTAACTGCAAATGAATCATCTACCAAAATGTTATTTAATTGAGTTTGAATATCAAAATTACTTCTGTTATCTTCAAAAGCTGACCATAAACTTAAATCAACTCTATTTCCCCATAATGCGAAATACAATAAGGCAATCAGAGAAGATTTACTAGGTTTACCTGCTTTCTTTGATTCATTTAACCATTGTTGTACTTGAGTACATAAAGAAATAATAGCATCAATAGCAGCTTCTAAACCTTGTTCTTTTTGTAGTAAAAATGGATCAACACCTTGCCATTCTCCGTGTTGAAAGTAATTAGTAATATTGAGAATAAGACGGTAAAAATAAGTTTCCGCAAAAAACCAAGGTACATCTACCCAACGTTGATTTTTATAAGGTTCTAGATATTTCTCCCAGTCGTGAAAATCTGCACCTGTGTCATTTTTTAAAGGTTGTAAATATCCGTTGGGAAGTTCTGCTGCTAATTTTTCCAAGTTTTGATTTATCTCAGTGGTAAACTTATTTTCTTGAATGACACGACGGGCAATATTTGGCATTCTTTGAGTTACGGTAAACTCAGTAAAAGAACCAATTTCAGAACCTACAAGGGGTGATGGTAAGGGTAAATTGGGAAGTTGAAAATTATTCATTATAAATATATATTTTTTACGTTGTAGTCATTCTCAGAGGTTGTTTGAACAGTCATGATTGATGTATCAAATATTTTTTACCCCTCCCTAACCCCTCACAAGGGTAGGTATTTTACATTGTCGTCAGGGCAAGACTTGGAGGACAAGGCAGACAAGGTGACAAGGGAGGAAATACGTACCAATAATATACAATTGGTAACAAAAACTGAGGCTCAACAGACCTTGTTTTGTAGAAAATCTTCCTTGTCTACAATACCTCCTTGTCTTCCTAGTCCTGCCTTAACAGATAATATTAAAAACCTACCCCTGTGAGGGGATTAAGGGGGGTAAAAATGTGATTAAAATCACGAAATACCACTTTTAAAACATCCTCTCAACCTAATTTATCAGAAATACTAGATTTTGTATAGATCAGGACTTACGCAAAAGGGAACGAAAGTAGGGGTAATACCCTTCGGGAAGCAAGCTACATGAATTACCCCTACGCAAGAATAAGGTTTTCAGTCACATCTTGCGTAAGTCCTATAGATTAATTATTTATTCATCAACACTTTTCTGAAAATCAACCTGTTCATATAAATCCTGAAAATCAATTTGAAAATCTAGATTTTGCAGTGTTAAAGTATCTGATTCAGATTCCAATTCTGTAAATATCCATTTCCCATCATCTGTTTTTACATAGTGCATGACATGATATTGATATTGATTGATTAAAATATATTCTTTAAATTCAGGAATTGAGCGATAATAAAGAAACTTATCACCTTGGTCATAATTGCTAGTTGATTTAGATAAAACTTCAGCAATTAATAAAGGATTCATCACAGTAGTTGTATTTGCATTTTGATAAATAGGTTCACCTTTAATTAGCATCACATCAGGGTATGTATATTGACGATAACGGGGTATCCACAACCTGACATCACCAATATAAACATCATAATTTTGCTTTTTTAATCCGTATTTTAAAGCAGCAGCAAAATTCAGGGCAATTTTATTATGATTTGTTGTTCCTCCTGCTATTGGTATAATCTCTCCATCACGGTATTCGTTTTTATATTCTGCTTTCTCTTCCAGTTCTAGATATTCTTCTGGTGTATAGGTTCGGGTTTGTGTTTGCATAAAATATAATATTGTTAGCTTATTGTTAACTATCATTCAAGTATAACAAGATTATCCAAATATTTCCCAAATATACCAGATTTTAAGTATATTTATTTGCAAATTTTTATCAAAAATAGTTAAATATTTTAACTTCATGTTTGGAAAGATCGATATTAAATGTAAAATTAATCCAATGTCAGAAACTGTAAAAAGCTGACACAGAAACCCAGATACCTGAATACTTACATCTCAAAAATCTTAACCATCCATGAATCTCTCGGAAATTCCCCTCATTGAACAACACGCCCATAACATATTAAAATCAGAAGTAGCTGCAAATTATCCCTTTGCAGCCGCTTTTACAGAAGGTTATGATCCAGAAATAGTAAATTATCACGCTAAACATACCTTATTTTACCGCCGCAGTTTACGAGAAATTGCTACATTATTAAACTGTGAACCCGAAGAAACAGCAATTTTAGCACATCGGCAAAATTTAGGACTAGAAAATTTAACCAGAATATATTTTGAAGCTGCTAACTTAGAAGCAATATATTTAGATGATGGTTTAACCCCGGAAAATATCTTACCAATTTCTTGGCATCAACAATTTACCACGGTCAAAAGAATTTTACGCTTAGAATTATTAGCGGAAAAACTACTTTCACAAATTGACGAATTTCACACTTTTGTCAATGCTTTTATCAAAGAAATTGATCCTCCATCCCCTGACATTGTAGCGTTTAAAAGTATCGCCTGTTATCGTAGTGGGTTAGATATTCGACCTGTTGCACCTGCGGTTGCTGCTGTGCATTTTTATGATTTTAAAAAACTACAGAAAAAAAATGATCTGCCTTTACGATTAAATGATAAACAATTAATAGATTTTATTTTACAACAATCGTTGATAGTTGCTGCTAAATATAAAATACCTGTACAATTACACACTGGTTTAGGAGATCCAGATTTAGATTTAAGATTAGCAAATCCTTTAAATTTACGATATTTGATAGAATGTCCTCAATATAAAAACGCGCCTTTAGTTTTGCTTCATGCTTCCTATCCTTACATGAGAGAAGCGGGATATTTAGCATCAATGTATCCCCAGGTTTATCTAGATTTTGGTTTAGCAGTTCCTTTTTTAAGTGTAGCCGGAATGCGAAATACAATTAGGCAACTTTTGGAATTAATCCCTACCACAAAATTAATGTATTCATCTGATGCTCATTCTATCCCCGAATTGTATTATTTAGGTGCAAAATGGGGTCGTCAATTGTTAGGAGAAGTATTAGATCAGGCAATTAAAGATACAGATATTACTGTTAAAGAAGCGGAGGAAATAGGATTGGGAATTTTACGTGAGAATGCTTTAAGTTTGTATGGACAGAGGTTAAAGGGGGAATAAAATACTATAGCTGATTGGGAATTTTGTCATAAAGGAGTTGAAGATTGGATATAAAAATTACAGACTATTTTGCTGACATAGTAAAAATTTGCGTAAATAATGTAAAATTATAGTTGTTACGGGAAAATAATTATGTTCACGCAAGTAACACTTAAAAACTTTAAAACCCATAAGCTGACTACTATAGAGCTTCATCCAGTCACCTTATTGATTGGTAATAATAATTCAGGTAAGTCTAATCTTCTAGCAGGTATACAGCATTTTTGTAGTCTTGTCAGAAGAGGCCGCCCTGGAAATGCTAATGCTAAAAAAACAGTTAATGTCCACAGAGACTTATATGCTCATCGTTATAGACTAGCTGATGGCGAACCAATGGAATTTAAAATTGCTTGGAATAACTCCAAAGGCAGTATTATTTATGAAATAGAATTGCATGAGAATAAAAATTTTCCAGAATCTGCTAGTTGCAAAGAAAAAATAACAATTAAACTAGATAATAATGATGAAAAGATAATTGTAAGTGGATATGATCAGCCAACTAATTTAATTGCTTTAAGACAAAATATTGAAGATAACACATCTTTGCAAGCAGCAGAAAAAAAACTATGTAGAGATTTTTTTGGTGATTTTGCAAACACATATAGTTATCACTTCCAACCAGCTTTTCTTAAAGGTCTAGTTAAAGATGATCAAATTCATGATATTGATGATGCTCAGGATGAAAGAGACAAGAGTGATTTTATTAAAATTCCGTCTGAATTAGGTAGTACAGGTCGTGGACTACAAGCAGTTATTAAATATATCAAAGAAAAAGAAGAACGCACATTTACAAGATTTACTGCTTTGATGAGGCGATTTGATCATAACTTTCAAGGAGTTCGTTATAATGATAAAATTTCAAAACTTGTGTGGAATTTCGATCTTGGACAAAATACAATTGTACAAGAATTTCCACCAGATGCGGTTTCAGATGGATTCATGAAAGCAGCAGCTATTAGTCTTCTTGCTTCTCTTTATAGAACACCAAGTTTGATTCTTTTAGAAGAAATTGAAAATGGTGTAAATCCGGGAAATATTCAAGAATTAATGCGTTGGATTTGGCAAATGACATCTCCAACTTCAGAAGGTTTTACATCTCAATTTATCATTACTTCCCATAGTCCCTCTGTTTTACGCGAATTTCATAATCATTTAGATCATGTTTATACTGTGCGGCTAGAAAAACGGAATAGAAAGAGTGATGTCAGAAATCTCAATACATCTCTAGATACACTTGTAGGTATAGGTACTGTAGAAGGTGAAATTATAGAGGATGAAACTACAGGTAAAAAGATAGTTGAGATACCAAAATATAAGTTAGCAGAACTGTGGTATGAAGGGACAATTGGTTAATCAGGTGGGTAATGAGGAAAAATGTGATGTTAGCAAGAAATATAGGTATTATCGGAGATGGAGCGACTGATATAGCAATTTTTAAAAAAATCTCTGAGTGTATTTTATCTGATGAAGACCAAAACAATGTAACTCTTAACTATATTGAGTTAAACAGACAAACTATTCATGATGCAGTAGATAAATATTGTCGAGAAGCTGATAAAATTAAAGATAGCTGCTACCTAACAGGTAAAGAAGCCTTAGCTTTGAAAAATTCAGTTACAAGAACTATTTTTGGTGCTTTTTCAGACTTTGAAAGTGAACTGGGACTAATTTCTAATCGAGACATTATTTTAGTGACTGCTGATAGTGAACATACATTTTCCCATCCTGATGACTACTTCAAAGATTGGAGAGTTAGTATTTCTAAAATATTAGTAAGTAGTGTAGAAGAATTTTATCGAGCGAAAGTAAGAGAAGGTTATATACACGAATATCTACCTGTAGTAATTCCATTTGTTGTTTTTCCTTCTACAGAAATATTACTAGCTGCTGCTAAAATAGATTCTCAAATATTCATTAAATCAGCTTATGGTAAAAAACCAAGAGAATTGAAACAATTACTTTATGGTACTACTGAACTGCAAACTATAACCGATGAAGACTTTAATAAAAAAGCATTAGATTTCATCAATTTAGAAAGTATAGGTAGAATTTTTCAGAATGTGCCAGAATTTCGTACTTTTATGCAAACTTTATCTCTCGGTAAATATAGCATCTAAAAATCAACCCTACCTCTTCAAAAACTTCTGCCGCATCTTCACCACAAAACTATTAACCTCCGGTATCCTCATCATCCCCGCAATAACCGCAAACACCCCAATTCCCACTGCACCAGAAACACATAACTCAACTATTAAAACAACTAACCCCTTATTTCCTAACACCTGCTGACAAGCAACCAAAGTCCCATAACTCGCAAAACCAGCAACGAAACTACCCGCAGTTAAACCGAAAATTGGTAAACTCCATTCCCGTAAAGGTAAACCATTTAATTTTCTATTTAATAACCACAACAACATTAAAATTGAACTACAATTTACACCTACTGTAGCTAACACCAAACCAGGCGCACCAAAGGGTTTAACTAAAATAAAATCTAAAATTGCATTCAATAAAATATTAAACGTGCTAATTTTAAAAGGTGTTTGTCCATCACCTAAAGCATAAAATACCCTCACCAAAACATCACGCCCTAAATAAACAAACATCCCAATTCCATAAGCTATTAATAAGGAGGAAACTAACTGGGTTGCTTCTTGTTTAAATGCTCCCCGTTGATAAACTACCTGCACTATTGGTTCAGATAAAGCTATCATCAACGCCCCTAAAGGTAGCATTGTCACCGCAGTTAATAACAGTCCTTGACGAATGCGTAATTTTAAATCTGGCCAGTTTTCTGGTTCTGCTAATTTAGCAAATATTGGTAATAAAGGCAATAAAATAATATTAGAAATAATCCCTAACGGAGTTTGTACTAATAAATTGGCATAGTTAAAACCTGCGGCTGCGCCTTTAATGGGACTGGCAAAAAATAAATCTGTCGCTACATTTATCGGCATCATTCCCGAAGAAATTGTTGCCGGTGTCATGATTTTAATTACTTCTTGAACTGCGGGAGATTTAAAATCAAATCTTAGTTTCAATGTTCCTAAACCTAACCGCCATTGCACAATTAACTGGACTATCCATTGTAAAATTGCCCCGGCTAAAGTGCCAATTGCTAAAACTATTCCCCCAATAAATGCAAATTCTGGCTGAATTATTTCCTTACCATATTGTAAAGCTAAAATACCAATACCAATAACAACGGTAACGCTAGATAATAAAGGACTAATTGATAATAACCAATATTGATTTGCTGCGTTGAGAGTACCGAAACCAATGCCAATTAAACCGGAAAATAACGCCATTGGGGACATTATTTGTAATTGACGAATGGCAATTTCTCTAGTGTTAGGTTCTAAACCATAACCAACTATATCAATTATTGGTTCTGCTAAAAAAATCTGAGCAATTGTGACTATTAATAATAACCCACCTACTAAGGTTGTGACTGTTTCTACTAAAGGCGCTGCTTCTTCTTTTTTCCGCTTGGCTAAAACGCTGATAATAGCACTATGTAAAGGACCATTGACACCACCAAGTAGTATTAATAAAAAACCGGGGATAATGTAGGCGTAACTGTAAGCAGTAGCAGCAGCACCGACACCAAAAGCAGCAGCGATCGCCTGTTGTCTAATTAAACCAAATACTTTACTAATTAAGGTTGCTGCGGCAACTATACCAGCAATACCAGCAAATGAATGAGAGGGTTTTTGATCTTGTTGTTGTTCAGTCACGAATATCAGTTATCAATTATTAATTAAAATAATATACTTTGAGTTTACATAATTAGGACGGGCAAGATGCCCATCCCACAAAATGTTTATTTTTTAATAATCAGCAGGTTCAATTTTCAACAGATGATTACTGTTACCTGTCACCTGTCACCTGTGACCTACCTACACCCCAAACTATCTCGTGTAGCCACACCAGTTACAGGGTTAACACCATCAGCCCGTTCACACAATAATGAAACCTGATAACGGTCAATCAAAGCGTCTGTAAAATCAGCCCCAGTGATATCCGCATCATAAAAGCGGCTACGGGTTAAAGTGGCTGCTGTAAAAATAGCGTTCTTGAGATTAGCACCATCCAACGTCACGCGATCAACTAAAGCACCGGTTAAATTAGCATCTTGTAAATTTGCCTTTAATAAGACACCTTTAGTTAACATGGCATTAGTTAAATTTGCCCCTTGAAAATTTGCCCCACGCATTTCCGCAGCTACGAAATTGACTCCTGATAAATCCGTGTGAGAAAAGTCACGATTTTCTAAAGAAGCGTTGTTATAGTTAATAGTATTAATTTGGGCGATCGCAGGTTTAGGATTAATCATTATCCACAACCAAGCTAAAAGCAAAATCAACAGTAAACTTAATAATCTCCACAAATTTTTTTTCATAACTTTAATAATCATTATTTGTAGTTATTTGTAGTTATTTGTAGTTATTTGTAGGGTTTTAGCATTACTAAACCCTTACCTCTTTTTCTCTCGTTCCCAGTCTCAGACTGGGAATGCCATCATAGAGGCTCTGCCTCTACTTTGTCTACTTTCATATCAGGCAGAGCCTGATAAAATTCATTCCCATACAGAGTATGGGAACGAGAAAATCACCTCTTCACCAGTCCCCAGTCACCAGTCCCCAATCACCAGTCCCCAGTCCCCAGTCACCAGTCCCCAGTCCCCAGTCCCCAGTCCCCAGTCACCAGTCCCCAGTCCCCAGTCCCCAGTCCCCAGTCCCCAGTCCCCAGTCACCAGTCCCCAGTCCCCAGTCCCCAGTCCCCAGTCCTTATTTCCAATCTTTACCAATGCGAATTGTCAAATCAGCACCTAAATCACCCTTTGCAGAAACTTCAACTTGACCTAAGCCTAGAATTTCTTGCAGTTCCGCCCCTGGGTGTGGATTTCCTTTTTGGGAAATGATCTGAGTTTGCCGCAAAGTATCAGGCCAATCGGGAATTGTGTAAATATTAGCAAAACCTTTGGATTTGAGATAGCTAATAACTTGTTCTGTTAATTGAGGTTGATTGGAAGCATTTTGAATAGCAATTTTGAGGCGAGAAACTGGACGGGAATCTGATTTTAAACCAGGTATATCCACCCCAACATAATCATTCAATAAGCTTTGTTGTCCAGTCAAATTCAACCAGTAACTATCTGGGTCTTTACTAAACTTACTAAACGTACCAGGTAGCATGGACATTTGAAAATTATCCCGTTCTACATTCACAGAAAAATTAGCCAAAGCCATCATTTCTTCCATTTTCAGGTTAGTGTCAAAATACTTCCGCATAATGCGAGTAATTTGAGGCAACCTGGGTAAAACGGTGGGACTATTTAAACGTTGAACTAAAGCAGTTATTAGTGCTTGTTGTCGTTGCACTCTTGGCAGATCCCCGATATTTGATTCCCGAAAACGAGCAAAAAGTTCTGCTTGTTCACCGTTAAGAGTTTGCCAACCGCTAACCAAATTCATCGACAAACCACCAGCATTGTCTTGATAATTCATCCCTTGGGGTACAAATACATCTACCCCACCCAACTGATCAACTAATTGCCGCAAACCGCTAGTAGAAATGCGAATATAGCGATCTATGGGAGCATTGCTTAAAGTCCGACTAACTACCCGTGCAGCTAATACTGGACCACCTTTAGCATTTGCTTCTGAAACCTTGGTTAATCCCTCATCTGGGAGGGCGATCATTGTCCCTCTGGGAATGGAAAGCACACGAATAGATTTATCACTAGGATTTAACCGAATTAATAACATCGTATCGCTGCTACCAGCAAAACTTTCTGGAGAACCGTCAACAGTACCCTTCACTGGTTCAATGCCCATGACTAAAATATTCATGGGTTTTGATAGTTGGTACTGAGAAAGTTTATTCCATAAATCCCCAGGTACTTTTACCTGATCTTTACTGGTAGTAGATCCAAAATCATCATCTTTGGCTTGCTCTAAATTACTCCAGAGGGGAGTCCATAACGCCAAAGTTGACACCAATAAACCTGATAAAATAATACCAATAACAAAAGTTAATATCCACAATAGCCAGCGGGGCATTGTTAACCCTAAGCGATCGTAGAGTTCATTAGGGATAGCACCTACTGACTCAACGACTTGACGTGGATTATTTATTGACTGTGTTACTGGCTGTTTTGGTTGAACCTCTGTCCCTGATCTTGGTACTAGGGTAGGTATGACCTGATTTTCTACCCTTTGAAATTGTTGCGGTTGTGCCTCTTGATCTAAACCTGTTGTTTGTTGAGGTATAACTTGATTTTTGGACCATTGAACTTGTTTTATCACAATTGTCTCCCCACTCAACCACTCCCTAAAGGTATGTTAATGCAAGCTACAAATTCTTGTTGCTAGAGTTAGAGCTATCTATGCAGATTTTAGATTTTAGATTTTAGACTGTTGATTTTTAGATTTTGTTCTTGTCATCACCCTCGTATTTGCCACTAAGTTATAAATCTAAAATTCCCCAACACTCAGATTGATCAGTGAAGATTATCCCAAATTGAATGAATGTACACTTAATATTGTTAAGCAGTAAGTGTATATAACAACATGAGTCATTCATTGATCCCTGTTATTTTGGCGGGTGGTAAAGGTGAGCGTTTTTGGCCTCTTAGTCGCCGGGACAGACCTAAGCAATTTTTAAGTCTCGATGGCAGTTCTAAAAGCTTACTACAAGCCACCGCTGATCGACTGCTAACACTCGCAGGTGGTTGGGATCACCTGTGGGTGATTACTTCTAGCCAAATAGCTCAAGGAGTACGACAACAACTACCCGATCTGCCAGAGCAAAATTTGCTGATTGAATCAGAGGGTAGGGATACAGCAGCCGCCGTTGCTTGGACTAGTTTGGAAATTAACAAGCGTTACGGAGAAGACGCTGTTATTGGCTTTTTCCCCGCTGATCACTGGATTGCTGATCAAAAGGTATTTGCAAATACCTTGAGTGCTGCTACCCAGTTAGCGACTAGCACAGCAGCGATTGTCACTTTGGGGATCAAGCCTACTTTCCCGTCCACGGGTTACGGCTACATTGAACAAGGTGAAAAGATTGGTAGCTTTAATGAGTTGCCAGCTTATCACGTTCACCGCTTTACTGAAAAGCCCAACCGGGAAACGGCTGAGAATTTTTTAGCAACGGGTCGGTTTAGCTGGAATAGCGGTATGTTCGTGTTTCGGGCTGGGGTGGTTCTCAAAGAACTCCATACCCATGCCCCAGAAATTATCCGACCTTTAGAACAACAAGGACCCGATGTTTACCCTCAGTTGCCTAAAAAGAGTATAGATTATGCCCTGATGGAAAAGACAAGTCTAGCTTATGTTTTGCCAGTGGAATTTGGTTGGGATGATCTGGGTGACTGGAATGCCATCGAACGCCTACTGAAAACAGAGGATAATCCTAATGTGGAATTAGCTACCCATGTAGGGCTAGACACCCAAGGCGCTATTGTTTATGCTTCTAATCCAGATGATGTGGTAGTGACGATTGGGTTGGAGGATGTGGTGATTGTGCGCGATCGCAATGTTACCCTAATAGTAAACAAGGAACGCACTCAAGAAATTAAACAGATCCTCAAAACCCTGCAAAGTGATCCCCGATTTACTGACTTGCTGTAAAAGTTAAAACTGTTGGTAGATACTCACAATCATTGTTTTTAATTATAACTGGTGATTAGGGATTGGTGACTGGTGACTGGTGACTGGGGACTGGGGACTGGGGACTGGGGACTGGGGACTGGGGACTGGGGACTGGGGACTGGGGACTGGGGACTGGG
>NZ_JACJPT010000013.1:0-85313 GCF_014696195.1 Sphaerospermopsis sp. FACHB-1094
TCACCAGTCACCAGTCACCAGTCACCAGTCACCAGTCACCAGTCACCAGTCACCAGTCACCAGTCACCAGTCACCAGTCACCTCATCATATTTAGCTTTAACAGCTTGTATATCTTGCCACATTAACCATTTTGGTGAGCCTTTTTCCCTGGAAGAATTACGTAACAAATAGGAAGGGTGAAAAATAGGCATACATAAACGCCCTTCCCAGTCTATCCACTGTCCGCGAATTTTCGTAATTCCTTGTTTATTACCTGTAATTCCTTTAACAGCAGTAGCACCTGTTAATAAAATGATTTTTGGATCAACTAAGCGAATTTGTTCTAATAAATAAGGTTTACAAGCGGCCATTTCTTCCGGGGTGGGAACTCGGTTTTCCGGTGGACGGCATTTTACTATATTACAGATGTATACATCATGCTCCGTACTCAAATTTACAGATGCCAAAATTTTATCTAATAATTGCCCAGACTTACCCACAAATGGTAAACCAGTTTCATCTTCATTTTGTCCTGGACCTTCCCCAATAATCATGATTTTAGCTTGGGGGTTTCCCCTTCCCACTACAGCATGAGTGCGATTTTCACCCAACTCACAACGATGGCAATTTTGACAATGTGGTGTTAATTCCGTCAAACTTGTATAAGTTCCTGACGGAATGGGAATTTTTGCATCTGTAGGAATCAAGTCTTTTTGATTAAAGTTTGATTCGTTAAAAAGGCTAAGTTGGGTATCGCTGTTCATGAAAATTGGGGCTTTGGGTGGGCTATTTCTAAGAGGTTGTCTTAAAAGTTTTCGGCGAATATAATAGAGCCTCCGGCACGCCTGACGGCGAACGCTACTACACAAGCAAAGTCCACCTGCGTGGACTAACGAAAAATTAAGGATTTGAAACCTGCGTAGGCAGGTTTTGTCTGTGTAGATGTGATTTCTAATCACCCAAGTTAGACTTTTCAAACATCCTCTTAGAAAATTTGGGGATCTTGTTGTTCATAAATCATTTAGGATTGCTATATTTTCGCTGTTTGCAAATGCCAATCTGTTGATTGTTCGTAAGCATAAGCTACTTGGAAAAGTTGATCTTCTCTTAATACTTTACCAATTAATTGTAATCCAATTGGCAAA
This sequence comes from Sphaerospermopsis sp. FACHB-1094, assembly GCF_014696195.1. Classification (NCBI taxonomy): domain Bacteria; kingdom Bacillati; phylum Cyanobacteriota; class Cyanophyceae; order Nostocales; family Aphanizomenonaceae; genus Sphaerospermopsis; species Sphaerospermopsis sp. FACHB-1094. Next base: position 1,126 of record NZ_JACJPT010000013.1, read on the forward strand.
CCTTTGCTGTCAAAACCACAAGGTACACTAATTCCAGGTAAACCGGCAAGGTTAACAGGAATTGTCATTAAATCATTCAAGTACATACTTAAAGGATCGGTGATTTTTTCCCCGGCTTTAAATGCTGTGGTGGGTGCGGTGGGAGTGACTAAAACATCAACTTGAGCAAAGGCATTTTCAAAGTCTTCTTTGATTAATGTGCGGACTTTTTGCGCTTTTAAATAATAAGCGTCATAATAACCGGCACTGAGGGCATAAGTACCAATCATAATCCGGCGTTTGACTTCTGTACCAAATCCCATTGCACGGGTGCGGGTGTACATTGATAATAAGTTATCTGCATCTTCCACACGTGCGCCGTATTTTACACCATCATAACGGGCGAGGTTGGCTGATGCTTCTGATGGGGCAATAATGTAATAACTGGGAACACCGTAACGGAAACGAGGACAGGAAATTTGTTGAACTTCCGCGCCTAAACTTTCTAGTTGGGCGATCGCTTTATTTACTGCTGCTTCAACTTCTGGATCTAAACCTTCACCAAAGGTTTCTTTAATCACGCCAATCTTTAATTTTTTCCCTTTTAAATCTGGTGTTAAATTGGCAGTGTAATCAGGAATTTCTACTTTTAAACTGGTGGAGTCTTGGGGATCGTAACCTGCGATCGCGTTTAATAAAATCGCTGCATCTTCCACACTTCTACCAAATGGTCCAATTTGATCCAAGGATGACGCATAAGCTACCAACCCATAACGGGAAACTAACCCATAAGTCGGTTTCATTCCCACCACACCGCAAAAAGAAGCTGGTTGACGAATAGAACCCCCAGTGTCAGAACCAAGAGAAACCACACATTCTTCCGCAGCAACCGCAGCAGCAGAACCACCAGAAGAACCACCGGGAACTCTGGCAATATCCCAAGGGTTAGCGGTAGTTTGATAAGCGGAGTTTTCTGTGGAACTACCCATAGCAAACTCATCTAAGTTGGTTTTACCAACCATTACCGCCCCAGCATCAGCGAGTTTTTGGGTGACAGTAGACTCATAAGGTGGGATAAAATTTTCCAGAATTTTAGAAGCGCAGGTGGTGCGAATGCCCTTGGTACACATATTATCTTTAATACCGATGGGAATCCCTGCTAAGATACCGATTTCTTCCCCAGCAGCGATTTTTGCATCCACAGCGCGAGCTTGTTCTAGTGCCTGTTGTGCAGTGACAGCCAAGAAACTGTGCAGTTTTGGTTCTAATGCTTCAATGCGGTTTAATGATTCTTGGGTGATTTCAACGGCTGAACGTTCTTTTTTTACTAGCTGTTTGTGCAACTCGTTAATGGATGCCATAAATAATTTTTCTCTTTATCATTCAAGTCATTGATTTTAGCATTTACAGGTGTGAGGGTGGTGTTTTGTTGGTTGGTGGGGTTATGGCACGCAGAGGCGCGGAGGCGCGGAGAGGGGTTTGAGAGGGGTGGATGATGTTAAATTATACTGATGTTAGGCAAAAGACAAGATATGCTGTGAGATAAGCTTAATCAATAAATGAAAATTAAAACTAAACAAAAGAGCAAGATGAGTATTAACCTGAACCTACCACCAGAATTAGAAAAGGAACTTCATACAGAAGCTGAAAAACTTCATTTACCTTTATCTGAATATATTTTACATATTTTATCTACCAGAAAAGTTGCAGATAATTTACCGAAGACGGGAGCAGAACTGGTTGCATATTGGGAAAATGAAGGCGTAATTAATTCCCGTCCTGATATTACTGATAGTCAAGTTTATGCTCGTGAGTTGCGTCATCAGGCTGAAACACGGGAGCGAGCATAGGTAAGTTTTATGTACTTATTGGATACAGATATTTTGATTGATATTCAACGTGGTCATGCTCCAGCAATTGCTTGGTTTTCTGGTCTTTTAGAAATTTTTCTTGAAAGTTTAATTCTGGATCAAGTAGTTAAACAGGAAGTTTTTGAAATTAATGAGGTTGAGTATCAGAAGCTAATTACAGTGAGTAAATGCGATTATCTTGAGTTAAAGAAAACAATCTATGGTGAGAAAGCGTTAGCAAAGCTCACCGTTCGCGTCGCGTGCCGAAGGCATAGGTATCGCTCAACCTAACCTTGACCTAAAATAGAATAAAATCAACTATAACAGCACAAAAGTTTATCCTCAAAATACCTATGACACTAACCCTTGATCTATCACCAGAGCTAGAGCAATATCTTTTACAAGAAGCCAATCAGCATGGACTTTCTGTAGAAGCAATGGCATTGCAACTTTTAACAAATTCTATTTTATTAAAACAAAAGCAAGCCGAAGCTGTTAACCTTATCCAATCTTGGATAGATGATGAAGATGAGTCAGAACAGCAAGAAACAGGTGAATATTTAATTCATGCTTTGGATAATGATCGGTTATCTGAACGCAAACTGTTTCCCGTTGAAATGAAGGGGATTACCTGGTGAACCTTGAGTTAAATAAAGCAACCTATCGGGGGAAAGCGATCGCCTGAATTAATTTACTGTAGTCCCTAAAAATTATGAATATCAATGCTTCTATTATTGATCAACGTTTGAATTCATTGACTGATACCATTCGACGACAAGCTGCTGAAGAATTACGTATTAATGATCCTGGCAAACTTAAATCTTTGGCATTTGTATATTTTTGTGTGCAAACTATTCTCGATTTAGATGATTCTCATACCTTTGATTGTTTAATGGAAGGCGGTGGAGATTTTGGTGTAGATGCCATGCACATTTCTGAAGAACATGATGGAGAGTTTACGGTTAGTTTATTTCAAGCAAAGTACAAAAATGATTTACAAGGAAACGCGAATTTTCCTGAAAATGGAATCAATGCTCTGATCAATGCAATTCGATTTCTGTTTGATCCTGGTGCAAAATTAGAACATATTAATCAACGCTTACTTACCAAGGTAGAAGAAGCCCGTAGCTTAATTAGAGATGGATATATTCCCCAAGTTCGAGCATTAGCTTGTAATAATGGCATAAAATGGAATCAATCTTCTCAAGAAGCTATTGATCGTGCAGGATTTGGTGATCAAGTAACTTGGGAACACGTTAATCATGAACGGTTAATAAAAATTTTACAAGCTTCTCGACCAGTCAAAGACACTTTGCAACTCAGTGGTAAAGCTGTGGTTGAGGATATGAATTTTAGTCGGGTGCTTGTGGGAAGAATTTCCGTAACTGAAATTGCCGCACTCATCGAAAGGCACGGAGAAAGGTTATTAGAACGTAATATTCGCCGTTACTTAGGGCTGCAAGGCAACCGCGTTAATGAAGGTATTCGGGATACTTTAAATAGCGATGAAAGGAATAATTTCTATTTTTATAATAATGGTATCACTTTAACTTGTGACAAATTTTCCTACAATTCGCTGCAAAATAGTGATCATCAGGTACAAGTTGAAAACCTACAAATTATTAATGGTGGTCAAACCTGCATGACAATTTTTAAAACTCTTCAGCAGCCAGAACTACTACAGCAAAATAACCAAGCATATCTTTTGCTAAGGCTTTATCAATTACCCAGTGATAATGACGATCTAGTGCAAAAAATTACTTATGCTACCAATAGTCAGAACCCTGTGGATCTAAAGGATCTCCGAGCTAATGATCATCTACAGCAAAGACTGGAAATGGATATTAAACAACTGGGATTTAACTATCGCCGCAAACGCTCTGATACCAGTGCCAGATCCACTACAGATATTACTTCGGGGGTAGCAGCTGAGGCAATACTGGCGGTTTGGCGACAAAAGCCCCATCAAGCTAAGTTTTTCACTCGTGAACATTTTGGTAAACTATACGATGCCATTTTTACTGAAAAGCTTAATGGCTCACAAGTTGTAATTGCTGTACAGTTGTATAGAATTGCTGAAAACCGACGCAAACGACCAAACCCAAATGATCCTCCTTGTGTTCGTTATGCTTCATGCTTTATTGCCATGCAAATGGGGCGAAGGCTTCTCCATGAAATGAATCTTCAAATAGAGCAAATTAACCACCGCAATTTTCATGATGCTAATTTGTTGATCGATCAAAAGGGAGAGGATTATTTTAATGATTCAGTACGAGATATTCAACAAGCACTACAAAAACTTTATGGCAGTCAGGATATTTCTTTACAACAACTTTCGGCTACATTCCGACGTGGGGATTTAATTGAGAAACTTCAACAAATAGAAATCTCTTAACTTAGGGTTGTTTGAGAAATACCCTCATTTAAAGTCTTCAAAACCTGCTGCATATTTCCACCTAACAAAGCCAGAACATTCAACCATAAACCCGGAAATTCTACACTTTTAATAATTCCCTCTGCATCCGGTTTCATTTCTATATATTTACTATCTTCCAACACAAACCAATCAAGTTCTTGATCAAAAGTTCGCAAAACTATATACTCTTTTACACCATTCCGTTGATAAACTCGTTTCTTATCATGGAGATCATAGGAAACGGTACTGGCGGCAATTTCTACTATTAGTTCTGGCGCACCGGCAATATAACCATCATCATCAATTATGGCATTCCCATCTACTCTAAATAACACTACATCTGGTTGAGGTTCGTTGTCATTATCAAGGCGGACAGTGGGTTCAACACCCAACTCTATCCCACCAACAGCAGTTTTGTAAGTCCATAACCAACCTATCAAGTCGCCATGTGGTTTAGCATGGGGTGTAAAGCGTAAAGGAGAAGCCACGTATACAATACCTTCTATTAATTCAGCTTTTTTGACATCGGGTGTCGCAGTATAACGACGTTCAAACTCTGCACGATCCAGGCGATCGCCATTTTCCAACAATGGTAAATTCGGGGGAGATTTAGCAATAGTCATGGTGTTGAAAAACTCTTCTAACCTACACTATAACAATCTTCAATCATTCATCAGAAAAGTCTGCTTTTAGTTCTAGCTTGATCATGCCATAATAGAACAAATTATCACAGCTAAGTAATATGGTTAAAGTAGTTTCCCGTCAATACGTAGGTGAAGCCAATGTTTATGATATTGGTGTTGAGAAAGATCATAATTTCGCCATTAAAAATGGTTTCATTGCCTCTAATTGTTTCAACAAATCCCACTCTACAGCTTACGGTTATGTCACTTATCAAACAGCATATTTAAAAGCTAATTATCCATTAGAATATATGGCAGCACTGTTAACCGCTAACAGTGGTGATACAGATAAAGTGCAGAAATATCTGAACAACTGCACAACTATGGGAATTGAAATTGATCCGCCGGATATTAATCGCTCAGGTTTGGATTTTACCCCCGCAGATAATAAGATTTTATTTGGATTTTCGGCAGTGCGAAATGTGGGACAAAATGCGATCGCCTGTATTTTAGAAGCAAGAACCGAAGGAGGAGTATTTAAATCTCTGGCTGATTTTTGCGATCGCATTGATTTACGTGCTGTTAACCGCCGTACTTTAGAATCATTGATTCAATGTGGAGCTTTTGACAAAATAGAACCTAACCGCCATCAATTGATTAAAGATTTAGAATTAGTCTATGAATGGGCGCAATCCCGTGCTAAAGATAGAGCCATTGGGCAAGGAAATCTCTTTGATTTGATGGGGGGAGGATTTGGTAATAATGGTAATCCAACAACAACTAACAATGGTTTTGAATCTGCACCTAAAGCTGAAACAGTTTTAGATTATCCCCCACAGGAAAAGTTGCGGATGGAAAAAGAATTATTAGGTTTTTATGTATCCGCCCATCCTCTGAAAAATATTAAACAATCATCTTCTTTGCTCTCACCAATTAATTTGGCACAGTTGGGAGAACAAAAAGATAAAACATTGATTTGTGCAGTTGTTATGCTCAATCACGTGAAAAAAGTGATGACTAAAAAAGGTGAGCAAATGGCAATTTTACAAATAGAAGATTTAACAACAGCATCAGAAGCAGTGGTTTTTCCTAAAATTTATGAACGAGTTAATTCACTATTGGAAATAGATACCAGATTAATCATTTGGGGAAAAGTAGATAAACGAGATGAACAAACTCAATTTATTGTTGAAGATGCCGAACAAGTTGAAAAAGTGCAGATGGTAGTAGTGGAATTAAATCCACAGGAAGCTGCTGATATTGAAGTCAAGCGTCATTTAAGTTCAATTTTAACAGAACAATCAGGTGACAATAATCAAGCAAAAGTTCCTGTAATTGGTATTATTCAGGCAGGAAATTCTCGTCAACTGGTGCGTTTTGGTAAGAAATATTGGGTACAAGATTCTTTCTTAACTATGCAATCTTTAAGAAATGCTCACTTCTCTGCTCATGTTAAACAATTGACGGATACTTAGTAAGTATTCAGCTATCAGTAATCAGTTAGCTGAATACTTACGTTTTGCTGATAGCTACAACTTATGTGATTTGTGATAACATTTCCAGTCAGAGACTGGCAACGAGATAAATGAGATTTGAGAAAAAATCAATGTCAAAATGAGGTAAATTAAAAATGTTAAAAACAATACTGTTGCTTTTCATTGGTTTTTTGCCGTCTCTATGGTCCTTGTGGGTACTTCACAAAAACCAGCAACGGACAAGCGCACGGAGGAGACAAGTAACTCTTAACTATTCCCAGATAGAATCATATATAAGACCAGTTCAAGACGATTGCGCTGAACATATCGACGAAGGCGATCGCTATTATTTAGAAGGTGTAGGCTATTTAATAGGTGATATCAGTTGTAAATTTAATGCTCGATCTGGTTACGTCCGTTGTGCTGTCAACCCTAGTGGACCTTGTCAAAACTGCCGTCACTATGAACCTAGAGAGTTAACCAGTAGCAAGCAAATTTAACTATACAACAATATAATATAAAATTATTGCATTCTCAATATGAAAAAAAGAATCATTTTACAGGGATATTTTTCATGACAATCTACTTTTATCATACTCGTGAACAATATGGTTGTTTTTCTAACTTTTCACCACATGGATTTGCATTAGATAATTTATATTGGTTTACAAGTGAACATTACTTTCAAGCACAAAAGTTTATTGGTACAACACATTTAGAAAAAATTCGTCTTGTTAAAACACCCAAAGAAGCTGCAAAAATGGGTAGGCAAAGAAGTCGTCCCTTACGTTCAGATTGGGAAGACGTAAAAGATGATATTATGCGAAAAGCGGTGTTATGTAAGTTTTCTACCCATGCAGATATTAGGGAGATTTTGTTGTCCACAGGTAATGAGGAAATAGTAGAAAACTCACCGATAGATTATTATTGGGGTTGTGGATCTGATGGTAGTGGTAAAAATATGCTGGGCAAAATCTTAATGGAAGTAAGGGAAATAATATTAATTAGCAAGAGCAGAGGTCAGCAGTCAGGAGTAAAATCCTCTTGTTAAATCGCTTTTTACTTTGCTTTTTACTTCATTTACCAGCAATACGCTGTTGTAAATACTCAGACTAGAAACATTGCTTAATTTCAAGTATAATCTTCTTAATTATTAGCAAATTTCATGTTTTTTTTACCTAGCTAATGTATACAATAGATATTGTAGATGTTTTATTCATAATTTACAACAGTTAAGGTAAATGTCCGTAGATGAGGAGTGAAATCACTATAGCAGTCCTAAATATTATGTGAGAAAATCTATTACCTATTGTCCGTTACCTGCATCGAAAAATAAGTATGGCTAGACCATGCAAAATATTACAAATGAAACACAAATGAAAGAGGATTGCGATATGACTACATTACAAAAAACAAAGAAATATTACAAATGGTCTTGGGATGTATCACTTGGGGGTGAATATGATTCTTGGGGTCGTAGTACGTACTTTATGGAAATTGATAGTGATTTATATGCCCGTAGACAAATAGAAGTTTATGAAAATGGCAATGTATTATTCTATGATAAAAGCCATTCATCCGATGATTATGGAATGCTATGCGATAAAAAATTAGATGATAAGGATATTGGGGAATTTGAAATTTCCGAGGCAGAATTTGAACAAATATGGCAAAGTAAAACCCCTATTAATAAATAGGAGTTAGGAGTTAAGGGAATTACCTGTATTAAAAATCTCAAAAATTCATCAAAATGTAGATGATAACTGACCTAAATTGACTGTTATTGAGGAATTAAGGAAAGTCCATAGACGCAAATCAGTAAAATCGGGAATGTCCATGAATGTCCCCATATTTTGTAAGACTTGGGGATCATGGGTAGAAGCGATACCAATAGTGGGGATATTAGCAGCAACAGCAGCACGAATACCAGAAGGAGAATCTTCTAAAGCAATAGCTTGTTCTGCTGTAATTCCTAACTTATTGAGAGCAACTTTGTAGGGTTCAGGATCGGGTTTACCTGCTAGACAATCATCTGCTAAAACAATAGTATGGAAAACTTCTTTAATTCCCAGAACTTCCAACATAAATTCCGCATTTAACTGGGGAGCATTGGTTACTAATGCGCGTTTTATTTGATGTGTTTTGGTCCATTCTATAAGTTCAGCAAAACCAGCTAGGGGTTGCAGGTGGGAAGCACTGTGACGGAAAAGAGCTTCTTTTTCATCTGCAAATTTTTCACCTGCTGCTGATGATAAATGTGGTAAAATATCCTTGACAATTTCTGGGTTAATTCTGCCACTAATGCGGGATTTGTAGAAAGTTTCATCAATTTCGATGCTGTGATTTAACAGCATTTCTCTCCAAGCTTGGTAATGTATAGGATCAGTATTGACAATAGTTCCATCTAGATCAAAGAGAATTGCTGTCAGCATGATTTTTTTGCTAAAATGTAAACAACTATTAAGTTAATTTACTTAGTTTAGCGTAAATGAGTCCATAAAATCCCCACATTCTTTTTTTATCTTGTCAATAAATTATGAATACTGCTACAACATCTTTTCATGTCGAGGATCTCCTGGTGCAGATTTATAAATCGGAAACAGAAATGGCGCAGGATGTTGCTGAAATTGTACAGAAGTATCTATATAAACTGCTGCAAGAACAGGAGACAATTGCTTTATTATTAGCTACAGGAAATTCTCAACTTAAATTTTTGGATGCTTTAATTACTTTAGGTGGGATAGATTGGTCAAAGATAACTTTATTTCACCTTGATGAATATTTAGGAATTAATGCTGATCATCCTGCAAGTTTCCGGTATTATTTGCGGGAGCGTGTAGAAAAACGGGTATTTCCAAAGCAATTTTACTATATAGAAGGGGATGCTTTAGAACCTGTTGGGGAGTGCGATCGCTATACCAAATTATTAAAAGCTCAACCCATTGATTTGTGTCTTCTTGGTGTGGGAGAAAATGGACATTTAGCTTTTAATGATCCCGCAGTTGCTAATTTTGAAGATGCTGCTAGTGTCAAATTAGTAAAACTAGATCAAGTCAACCGTCAGCAACAAGTGAAAACCGGATATTTTCCCAACTTAGAAAGCGTTCCCCAGTATGCTTTTACTGTAACCATACCTATGATTTGTGCAGCTAAAAAAATTATTTGTTTAGCACCAGAAACACGCAAAGCCAAAATAGTTAAAGAGATATTACATGAGTCAATTAACACAAATTGCCCAGCTTCTATTTTGCGAACACAACCACAAGCCGTATTATGTTTAGATGTAAATTCTGCTAGTTTACTATCTTCTTAAACTGCTGAATTTTGTCTTTTGTTGCAGATATTGTTGATGTAATTTCCAACTAGAGAAGCAACTTTCTAAATATGGACAATCTTCACATTTCATTTCTTTTCCAGGATTTTGACATCCACAGGGAAGATTTACAAAACATTCATCAGGATGTTTAGGAAGCCATGACCTTCTAAATATAAAATATAAAGTTGCTTCTTGTAAGCAAATAAGTAAATCTTGCACCATAATACAATTAATTGTGAATCTAAAATGTGAATTGTCTAATGTGAATTTCAAATGTAAATTGACAATTTAAAAGATAAGTAGGTCAGTGGATAGATACCCGAATTCTCCAATAATTCGGGTATCTGACCATGACATTCCTATACTTTACATAAATTACTTTACATAAATGGTAAAATTATTACCTCATTCTCAAAGTAGAGATTTTATCCACCAAAAGACATAATTTAAACCTGAAAATTTCCTCATTCTTGTAGAGACATTATCGTTGAAATTCTTTACTCATTGAAAGAGTTATGAAACTTGTTTAATCAACTTACCATCTTCCATGTGAATGATTCGATCAGCAATATCTAAAATGCGGTTATCATGTGTCACCATTAAAATCGCACAATGTTGTTCCCGTGCTAATTCTTGCATCAAATTAACAACATCTCGACCTGTTTTACTATCTAAAGCTGCGGTAGGTTCATCAGCTAAAACTAATTTAGGATGACTAACTAAAGCACGAGCAATAGCAACTCTTTGTTTTTGTCCACCAGATAAATCAGATGGATAATAATTAATGCGATCGCCTAATTTTACAGCATGAAGCATGGCTTCTGATTGCATTCTACCTTCCCATTCAGAAATGTTTGGTTGTAACTCTAAAGACATTTGTACATTTTGTCTAGCTGTTAAAAAGTCAAGTAAATTATGAGCTTGAAAAATATAACCTATTTGGCGACGGACTTGCACTAATTTATTATTTTCTGCTCCACATAATTCTTCTCCAATAAATTTTAAACTTCCCTTTTGTACAGAACGCAAACCGCCAATCAAAGTTAATAAAGTAGTCTTTCCTGAACCAGAAGGACCAGTCATAATGACAATTTCACCAGATTTAATTGATAAATTAATGTCAAATAATATCTGATTTTTTAATTTGCTTGTACCAAAGTATTGATTGAGGTTACTAATTTCTAAAATTGCGTTTGATTCCATAAAATCCATAATATTATATGGGTTGATCAAAGTAAATATTCAGAATCCAGACTAGCGAAAAATAACATATTTTCCAGTCTAACTACTCTGAAAGCTTTCTTTCTATTCCTGGTTTCACCAGCATTCTGACTCCTGACTCCTGAAATATTAATTAGAAAATTTCTGCTGGATCTAATTTGCGTAATTTATTGGTAGAGAAAAATCCTGAAGTTAAACACATGACAATAGCAGAAATTAACACTATTAATGCTTTGTTCATATCCATAGTAATGGGTAACTGAGTTGCGTTTTTGGCAATATCATAAAGTCCCAAGGATATAGCAAAACCGGGAATATAACCCAAAGCTGCTAAAATTAAAGCCTGTTGAAAAACCACCCGTAAGAGATATTTATTTTTAAAACCCATTGCTTTAAGAGTAGCAAATTCAACGAAATGGGTAGATATATTACTATAAAGAATTTGATAAACAACAATTACCCCAACCACAAAACCCATGATCACCATCAAGTTAAATACAAATCCAATCGGTGTTCTTAAAGTCCAATAACTTTTTTCAAATTCAATAAATTCTTTACGAGTCATAACGATAACATCTTTGGGTAACTTAGCTGATAAATTTGTCAAAACTTTTTTGGAATCAGCACCAGGTTGGAGGTGAATTAAACCTATGTCTATGTCATCCACATCTCGCCCAGCAAATATTCGCATAAAAGTAGAAGAACCAACAATTAAATTACCATCAACTCCAAAGGAAGGACCGAGACTAAATAAACCACTAACTTTAACTCTGTAACCTACTAAACCTGTATAACTAAATATTTCCATAGTCACAGGTTTATTTTGCTGATAATATTCAGCAATTGGTCCAAATTCTGGACGTGAAGCACGGTCAAAAAATACTTGATCAGGTATTTGCAGTGACTGAAAATCATCTTGCAGTTCTGGTAATTTAAAGATTGATTTTACTGGATCAAATCCTAATACATAGATAGGATACTTACGCCCATTAATGGGATTTTTGAACTTAGCAAACTGTACATATAAAGGATCAACTGCTGACACATCTGCAAAACCTAAAGTTTGATATAAACGACTGCGGGGAAAACTTTGATTAGAAGTTAAAGACCTATATTGGGCGCTAATTAAAAATAAGTCTCCTTGGAGATTTTTATGCAATTGTGTAGCACTAGCATACAAAGCGTCTTGAAAACCGATTTGCATAAACATCAAAACAGCAACAAAAGCAATTCCAGCTAAAGCTACAAAAAAGCGAACTCTTTGTTTAGCTAATTGTAGCCAAGCTAGAGGTATATTCAAAATCATATTTAAAACCTCTAAAATTATACATTAGAATGATTAAATGTCAGCAGTCAGCTTTTTAATTGTTAAAGATTCTGACTCCTTTACGGGCGTTCGCGAAGCGTGCTGGAAGCATCAGCATTCGGGCGAACAATTATCAATTTTTATCACAGGTTATTTTCCGAATGCTTCGCCCCTACGACTCCTGAATTATTAGCTTATATTTTGATCATTACCTCAACCTGTAAGTTAGTTAAAGCTGCGACTTTTTGGTTGTCTTTTGGGTCATTAATACGAATTTTGACATCAACTATTTTGTTGTCTGTATCAGCACCGGGATTATTATTAAAGATATTTTGTTTACCAACTTGCAAACCAATGTCTGTAACTGTGCCTTGAATTTTTCCTGTAAAAGCATCAGCAGTAATTTCCACGGACTGACCTAAACGCACTTTTTTAATATCAGTTTCGTAGACTTCTGCGACTACATACATTTGTTGAGTATTACCTAATTCAGCAATGCCATTACTACCAATTATTTCTCCTGGCCAAGCATTGATTTTTAACACTTGTCCATCTATTGGTGAACGGATAGAACTTAAATCTAGTTCTGCTTGAGCTTGTTTAACAGATGCTTTGGCAATTTCAACATCTGCTTTCGCTGCTTGCACATCGGTAGGACGAACTTCCGCAATACTATCAAGTCTAGCTTGGGATTCATTTAACTGTTTTTGCAACGTTTCTACAGTTCGATTGAAGGCAGCTTTGGCTTCATTTAATTGTTGTTGTACAGTATCCTTGCGTAAGCGTTTAGTATCAGCATCTGAAGCAGAAATAGCACCATCTTGATATAATTTCTGATATCTTTGATTTTCTGTTTCTGCATTATTTAATTCAGCTTCTAAACGAGCAATTGTTGCTTTTTGTGCAGAAGTTTCACCCCTTAACTCAGCTTCTAAACGAGCAATTGTTGCTTTTTGGGCATAAATATCACCTTTTTTTGCTCCAGCTTCTACTCTTTTCAGATTAGCTTCAGCAACTTGTACTTGTCGTTTAGCTTTTTCTAAAGCTGCTAGATTAGGAGCGTAACTATCAAGAATTGCTAATACTTTTCCTTCACGAACTTCATCACCTTTTTTTACCAAAAGTTTAGCTACTCTTACACCCCCCAATTGTGTACCTGGAGCAGACAAACGAATAATTTGTCCTTGAGGTTCTAAACGTCCTAAAGCAGCAACAGCAGTCACTATTGGACTAGGACTGCTGATAGGAATTGGTTCGTTTGATTTAGATTTGGAATTAAAACGTGAAAGACTGTAAAAATATACTACGCCAGTAGCTACAACTGTAGTCATTGCCAAAGTTATTGACAACCAATTTACAGGGTTTGCGAATGACTGCTTTTCTTTGTGTACCATAATTATGCCTTTAATTATGCCCTTAATTATGTTTTTGAATTGGCAATTAGCACGTTGTTTTTCCCCTCATGGGGTTAATAGAAGCTGCTATCTCGATCAATAAAATCAATCAAAGAGATAGAGCAGTACACTTGATAGCATTCCCTGATAATGTTGGTGCAACTTAACCTCAGCATTCAGTTGTCAGCAGTCAGCTTTTTAACGGTTACGCTAATAATTACTTTTTGATAATCAACCAATTGATCAAACATTCTGACTCCTGACTCCTGACTCCTAAATCCTGAATTCTTATGTTTTTTGTGGTTATTAATATTTGATAAATTTGGTAAAGATAGAGCTAGGAAGATGGATATATATCCATCAATTCCTTAGCTGTATCGGCTGTGAGCAGAGCTATTTAGTATTTTCTGCACCTGTAAAGTGCATGGTTATTTGTTGAGCATCACTTCTTTTTTCTTTTTCATAATCGCCAAGTATTCACTGCGAGTTCCATCCACACGATAATGATCACAAATTTGGCACAATTTAAGGATATCCAAGCGGCTGAATACTTTTTGATGTTCAATTCCGTTGTCGTTGCGCCACCGCCAAAAAGTTGTTCTATCAATTCGGCGATCGCTCTCTGGCCATCTACGTCGTGATAGAAATTCTACCAATTCATCTTCATAAAAAGAGTAGCCTTTTGGTAATTTCAGCAGTTCTTCTCTCAACTCATTTAGCGGTATGAGTGGATCTAATTCAGATAGTCTCATGCCAGCAAGCCCTTATAGTTTCTTGTAATTACCATTTTGCAGAAATTTACACACAATCTACACACAATCTGGTTAAATCGCATGAATTTTTACTGCAATACTGGGCGGTTAAGAGTGGATAGATTGATGAATTAATAAAGTGAATTTATATATTCACTCCACCTAAATTCTGGATCTACCCACTACGTTAAACGAACAGCATGGATTTACATTTACATCATTCAATCACACACAATAAACTGATTAATGATCAATTTCAAGTCCTATGCAACAAATTTATTCAAGAAAATTTGCACGTAGCTTGACAGATTGAAAATTCATCAATATAGTTGATTTGCATTTGATACTTAAATACCTAACTTAAACGCTTTTTGAGTCAAAAAAATGATTAGTCTCATACTTTAGATATAGCCAGTAGTTATTAAAATTACAGATGTTTTTCTCTTCTGATAAAATATAGCTTCATCAATTATTAAAGATGTTGGTAATTTAAATATTATTTAAAACTTATTTAAATAAGATAAAAAATCTGCTCTGGGATAGATGCAAAATTCACAAACTTGTAAAAATACTTCCATCAGTGAATAACTGGTTGAATAAATATCCTTGTTGTTACCTGATATTTTTTTGTTCTTTCTATTCCCTATTCCCTACCTTCAAAGATATGCAATTTATATGCAACTTTTGTAATCAAATAAAAATCATCAGCTAAATTTGATAGTAATTGGATAAGCAAAAAGCTCACGAATTAATATATCTCAAGCTCAAGCAAACTTAGATTTCATCCAACTTGATTAAGTTGCATCTAAGTTGCATATAAGTTGTAAAAGATTTGTCACCAGTCTAATATCAAGATAAGTTAGCGGCAATTTGAAGTTACAGGGAAGAGGATTAAGTTTTTTCTATGAAACTATCCTTGCTTGAGCCGCCGAGCAAAGCATTTTACCAAATTTAAATAACAACTTTCTCAAAAAAATTCAATCGCACAAGAAACAAAGATATTGTCATGGCTGCTGCCAAATTTGAAGCTGCGTTAGCACAATTGCAAAATGAAGTTAGTAATTGTGAAAAGGCTTTGCTCAAGCTTATTAAGGTGAAAAAAAATATGCGCGATCACAAAAACGATCACACCAATTTAGACAGTAAAATTAATAGCCAATTGCAACAAAGTAACATAGCAATTATTGGCATGGCTTCGATATTTCCTCAATCTAAAAATTTACAGGAATATTGGGAAAAAATAATTCAAAAAGTAGATTGTATTACTGATGTTCCTCCTTCTCGGTGGAATATAGACGATTACTATGATCCTGATCCCAAAACACCAGACAAAACTTACTGTAAACGGGGTGGATTTATCCCAGATATTGATTTTAATCCGATGGAATTTGGTTTACCACCAAATATTTTAGAGGTGACAGATATTTCTCAATTATTAGGTTTGGTAGTTGCGAAAGCAGCAATGGAAGATGCAGGTTATAGTGAATCTAGAGAATTTAACCGCGATCGCACTGGGGTAATATTAGGTGTAGCAATTGGTAGACAATTAGCAGTACCTTTAGGTTCAAGATTGCAATATCCAGTGTGGGAAAAAGTTTTGAAAAATAGCGGTTTATCGGATGAAGATACCCAAAAAGTAATTGAGAAAATTAAAAGTGCTTATGTACAATGGGAAGAAAACGCCTTCCCCGGAATGTTAGCTAATGTGATTTCTGGACGTATCGCCAACCGACTAGATTTAGGCGGTATGAATTGTGTAGTTGATGCTGCTTGCGCCAGTTCTTTAGGTGCATTAAAAATGGCAATTAGCGAATTAGTTGAAAATCGCGCCGACATGATGATAACCGGCGGAGTTGATACTGATAATTCGATTTTTGCCTATCTGTGTTTTAGTAAAACTCCTGCGGTTTCTCCGGGAGAAAAAGTTAAACCATTTGATGCAGAATCTGATGGCATGATGTTAGGTGAAGGCGTGGGAATGGTGGTACTCAAACGCCTGGATGATGCAGTGAGAGATGGCGATCGCATCTATGCAGTCATTAAAGGTATCGGCAGTTCCAGCGATGGCAAATATAAAAGCATTTACGCCCCCCATTCCCAAGGACAAGTAAAAGCCCTCCGTCGTGCTTATGAAAATGCCGGTGTTTCACCAGAAACTGTGGGTTTAATTGAAGCACATGGCACAGGAACAATGGTAGGAGATCCCACAGAATTTACATCCATAACTGAAGTTTTTAGTGACAACAATCCCAAAAAACAATATATTGCTTTGGGAACAGTTAAATCCCAAATTGGACACACCAAAGCCGCCGCTGGTGCAGCAAGTTTAATTAAAACAGCGTTAGCATTACATCATAAAGTATTACCACCAACAATTAACGTTACTCAACCACATCCAAAACTGAATATCGAAAATTCACCATTTTATTTAAACACAGAAACTAGACCTTGGATTAGTAACCAACCCAGACGCGCTGGAGTAAGTGCATTTGGTTTTGGAGGCACAAATTATCATGTTGTTTTAGAGGAATACACCAATGAACATGAACACTCGTATCGTTTACACAATTCTGCAAAATCCATCCTCTTATTTGCACCCACAACCGCAGAATTATTATCTCGCTGTGAGAATATCCAACGACAACTACAATCAGAAAATAAAGAACAACATTATCAACAACTAATTACAGAATCTGAACAATTAGAAATTCCCATCAATTATCCCAGAGTGGGATTTGTAGCAGCATCTTTGACACAAGCAACAGAATTTTTACCAGTCATTATTGACTTACTAAAAAATACACCGCAATCTGAATCTTGGGAACATCCCAAAGGAATTTATTACCGACAAAAAGGAATAGAAACTACAGGAAAAATAGTGGCTTTGTTCTCTGGGCAAGGTTCGCAATATTTGGAAATGGGACGGGAATTAGTCATTAACTTTCCTAACTTACGTCAAACCTATAATCAGATAGATAATTTGTTTTGTAAAGATGGGTTAAACTCTTTATCCGAAGTTGTATTTCCGCCACCAGTTTTTGAACCAGAATATAAACAAAAGCAACTAGAAACACTGCAAAAAACCGAATATGCACAACCGGCAATTGGCGCTTTTAGTACAGGTTTGTACAAGATATTACAACAAGCAGGTTTGAAAGCAAATTTTGTTGCTGGTCATAGTTTTGGAGAATTAACAGCTTTGTGGGCGGGGGGTGTTTTAAGTGAAGAAGATTATTTTTTCTTGGTCAAAGCTAGAGGACAAGCAATGGCCACACCCACAGAAATTGACGCCGGGGGAATGTTGGCAGTTAAAGGTAATGTCAGTCAGGTAACGGAATTAATTAAAGACTTTCCTCAGGTTGCTATTGCTAATTGTAATTCTCCAAATCAAGTAGTATTAGCTGGGAAGAAAGCAGAAATTAGCAAAGTACAAAATGTTCTGCAAGAAAAAGGATTTTCGACATTTTTATTAGGAGTTTCCGCTGCTTTTCATACACCATTAGTAGCCCATGCCCAGAAACCTTTTGCCCAAGCAATTGAAAAGGTAACTTTTAATCAAGCGCAGATTCCCGTTTATACTAATGTCACAGGGGAATTGTACCCCAATCAACCCGCAGCAATGCAAAAAATTCTCAAACAACATTTGTTAAATCAGGTGTTATTTCAACAAGAAATTGAGAATATATATGCGGCTGGTGGTTATTGCTTTATTGAGTTTGGACCTAAAAATGTTCTCACCAACTTAGTAAAAGAAATTTTAGGTGAAAAACCCCATATAGCTATAGCTTTAAATGGGAACTATCGTAAAAATAGCGATTTGGTATTAAGAGAAGCAGTCATACAATTGCGGGTTGCTGGTATACCTTTGCAAAATCTAGATCCATATCAGATTGAAACTAAAATACCCGAAGTTAATAAAAAGGATCAAAAGAAAATTTTGAATGTGCGTTTGAATAGTACAAATATTACCGACAAAGCACAAAAAGCATTTGCTAAAGCCTTAGAAAATGGTCATGTTATCAAAGCGGAAACAGCAAAAGTTAATGAACATCACCCACAACCAGTTGCGGATATCAAAATTACCGTCCCCAAAAATCAGGAATTGTTAGTAGAAAAAAGCAGTAATGGTAAGACTGTGAATAAAGATAGTAACGGCCAATTAGAAAAAATAGAACAACCTGAAAAAATAGAACAACCTGAAAAAATAGAACAACCTGAAAAAGTTGAAATTCAACTTTCTAATTATGACAGAGTAATTGACAGATTAGAACAATCATTAGCAGAATTTACTCGCCAACAAAGTGAAATTACACACGCACATGAACAATCTTTGCAAAATCAAACAGAGTACACAAAGACATTTTATGAATTAATGCAACAACAATATTCGTTGTTAGCAAATGACGGAAGAAATGAACATCAAGCGCAAACACAACAACTAGCAATTTCTAGTTGCGAACGTAGCATAATGCGATTGCATGATCATCAAGCTGAAACTATCCGCATTCATGAAAAATATCTCAACTATCAACAAGACTACGCCAATAATTACTTTCAATTACTGCAACAACATTATGATTTTTGGCAGATTACTGATGATATAAATCAAAACCAATCTCCTTCTCAACCTCTTCCTCACCATCTCCTAAAAGCACAAGAAAACGGAAAAAGCTTAATTAACGAAAATGATTTGAATATTTCCCCTCACCTTGTAGGAGAGGGGTTAGGGGAGAGGTTTATTTCCCCTCCCCAACCAGAGGAGAAGTTAGAAGAGAAATCAAATACTATTAACGTCGTTCCCACAACTCCAATTAATATAGATACCTCCACCCTCAGTCAAACTCTACTCAATATCGTCAGTGATAAAACAGGTTATCCTGTAGAAATGTTAGATTTATCAATGGATATTGAGGCAGATTTAGGAATTGATTCTATCAAAAGGGTAGAAATTTTAGGAGGACTTTTAGAACTTTATCCCGACTTACCTAGACCTAACCCAGAAGAATTAGGACAACTGCGGACACTGGGAGAAATTGCCGAGTATATAAAAACTCTAGTTCCAGAGTTGCGAAATCAAAAATCAGAACAAAAAGTAGAGAGTTCAGAAACAAAAGAAAACCAAAAATTACCCGCACCAATGTTTGTAGAAGTTCCTCATAAAACTGTTGAACATGAACCGCAATTTTTAGCATCTTCTAACCATCTGAGTGATACACAAACTGACGCTACAATTGTCATTTGCTCTAACGACGATGTATTAGTTAAATCTGAAAATCAAGAAATAAAAATCCCCACAGATTTGAGCAATATTCTGCTCAACATTGTTAGTGATAAAACAGGTTATCCTGTAGAAATGTTAGAACTATCAATGGATATTGAAGCAGATTTAGGAATTGATTCCATCAAAAGAGTAGAAATTTTAGGAGGACTTTTAGAACTTTATCCCGACTTACCTAGACCTAACCCAGAAGAATTAGGACAACTGCGGACACTGGGAGAAATTGCCGAGTATATGCAACATCAAGCTGAAGGTTTAACGCAATTGTTCACGCAAGAAAAACAGGATATCAAAGAACAGGAATTTCATCACAAAATTCTTCGCAGTCCAGCAAAATTAAAACCACTTCCCCAACCTGATATTTTAGATTTCACCATTCCTGAAAATCAAATTGTTTTAATCACTGATGATGGTTCACCAACGACAGAAAAATTAGCTAGGATTTTAACAGTTAGAGGTTGTAAAATTGTAGTTTTAAGCTTTCCCTCTACGCAATCAGATTTACCCGTAGGAATTAATCAGATAAGATTAAATGATTGGCAAGAAGAGAGTTTACAGCAACAGTTAACCGATATTTCTAATAAGTTTGGTCTTGTAGGTTCTTTCATTCATCTACACCCTGTATTCAGTGATAGTTCGGAAACAGAAAAAACCATTCTCTGTCATGTATTTTTAATTGCCAAACATCTCAAAGAATCACTCAATCAAGCAGCAACAAAAGGACGTAGTTCTTTTTTAAGCATTGCGCGGTTAGATGGGGAATTTGGATTAGGAAAAACCAATAATTTTAGTCCTATTAGTGCGGGACTATTTGGACTGACTAAAAGTTTAAATCAAGAATGGGAAACAGTATTTTGTCGTTCCCTGGATTTAAGTCCTGATTTAGATGCAGAAACATCAGTAAAATACATCCTTGCGGAATTGCAAGATCCGAATTTATTAGTTACAGAAGTAGGATATACCAACAAAGGTAGATGCACTTTAGTTGCAGAACCCACCCCATTAACCATTACCAATCACCAATTACCCATTACCAAAGACCAAGTATTTCTAGTTAGTGGTGGTGCAAAAGGAATCACTGCCCAATGTGTGATCAAATTAGCCCAAGAATATCAATGTAAATTCATTCTTTTAGGTCGTTCCAGTACAGAACCAGAACCAGTTTGGGCTGAGGGTTATGAAAATGAAGCTGAATTAAAACAGCGAATTATGGAGGATTTTCTGGACAAAGGAGAAAAACCAACCCCCATCATGGTGCAAAGAAAATATCAATTAATTTACTCTCAAAGAGAAATTAAAAATACATTAAAAGCCATTGAAAAAGCAGGAGGAAAAGCTGAATATTTGAGTGTAGATATCACCGATAGAAATTTATTAACAGAAAAACTTGCACCTGTAATTGAAAGGTTAGGGGCGATAACTGGAATTATTCACGGTGCTGGTAACTTAGCTGATAAACGGATTGAGAAAAAAACAATTCAGGATTTTGAAACAGTTTATACTGCCAAAGTTCAAGGTTTAGAAAATCTCCTGCAATGTGTACCACCAAGTCAACTACAATATTTAGTATTGTTTTCTTCAGTGGTTGGTTTTTATGGAAATGTGGGACAAGCAGATTATGCACTTGCTAACGAAATCCTCAACAAATCAGCCCATATTATCAAACAGAATTACCCCCATTGTCATGTAGTTGCTATTAACTGGGGTCCCTGGGAGAGTGGCATGGTATCACCAGAATTAAAGACAGCATTTGCAGAAAGAGGAATTGAAACTATACCCCTAGAAATCGGCGCACAAATGTTAGTTAATGAACTGATAAACACCAATTCAAATACAACACAAGTAGTAATTGGTAGTCCCTTAGTTTATATTCCTACCACCTTACCCAGTGACTTAAAAACCTATCACATTAAACGTCAATTAACATTAGCATCCAATCCATTTTTACACGATCATGTTATAGCAGGTCGTCCCGTGCTTCCTGCAACTTGTGGACTATTATGGATGGCTAACACTTGTGAACAACTATATCCTGGTTTTAAAGCCTTTAGTTGTTCTAACTTCAAAGTTTTAAAAGGAATTGTCTTTGATGAAAATTCAGCAAATGAATACACTCTAGAAATTCAAGAACTTGCTAAAATAGAAAACAAAGAAATACAAATAGCTGCTAAAATTAGCAGTATCACCCCCGACGGAAAAATCAGATATCATTTCAGCACCAATCTGATTTTAAAACGGGAAATTCCCACACCTCCTAACTATGAATTGGTGAACTTAAACCAAGATGAACAATTCCTATCTACCAATCCATTACTATATCAAAATGGAGGAGGTAGCCTATTTCACGGAACTATCTTTCAAGGCGTAAAATCAGTATTAAATGCTAGTCCTGGTAAACTCACCATCGAATGTAAATTACCAGAACCAACACCACAGCAACAGGGACAATTTCCAGTTCAGACATTCAACCCCTATATAGCAGATGTGCAGATTCATTCCCTTTGGATTTGGACACAACACTTTCATCAAATAGGTTGTTTACCCTCAGAAATTCTGAACTTTGAACAATTTGCACCCGTTCCCTTTGGGGAAACATTTTATGTAACTTGTGAAGTCAAATCCAAAACAGAATCAAACGTAGTTGCTGATGTTATTACCCACAATCAACAAGGGCAAATTTATAATCGCATGATTTGCGCAAAAGGTACAGTTCTAGTTAAGCAAATAGGTTAGATACCTCACGCAGAGACGCAGAGCAAAAATGTAGATTTTACCCTCTGAATCTCGACATTAGATAATAATCTTCTTCTCTTTGTGCCTCTGCGTGATCTCTTCTCTTAATTCTAAAATATGGAGAATCATCATGAAAGAATTTACACAAAATAAACTTCCAAAAATAGCAATTATCGGCATGAATTGTTTTGTTAGTAGTTCTCAAGAACTAGACGATTTTGAACGCAGTATTTACCAAGGAAAACAATATTTCACACCTATTAATTATAGTCAAAACGATAGTCAAACATCATCCTTACCAATTCCCTTAGCAGAAATTGAAAAATTATCACCACAACAACAATTAATGTTAAAAGTGGCTGATAATACTCTCAAAAATACCAAACTGCGACCAGATACAAAAATTGCAGTGATCATGGTGAGTAAATCCCAAACTCAGCACCAAGATAAATTAGCCAGTTATATTTCCCGGCTTTGGGATGCAACAAGTCCAGCTTTTGCTGAAGAAAATTCTGTTTTTTTAGCCTTAAATTTAGCGCAAAAGCTATTAACAAATAAGCAAGTGGATGCTGTTTTGGTCGCAGCAATGGACTTTGCTAAACAGGAAAATCACCGCATAGATATACAGACCCTCAGTTATGACCGAAACGCTCATGAAACTTTAACAGGAGAAGGTGCAGCAGCAGTAGTATTGCAACTTCATGATGTAGCCAGAGAAGAGAATAATTGCATATATGCAGTAATTGATGCTTTAAGTGTATTGCAAAATTCTCCATATCAACCAGAAACTGTCACCCAAGCTTGTCAAACAGCTTTTTCTCTGGCAGAAATTGAAGCCAAAGATATTGGTTATCTGGAAGTTTATGCTAGTGGAATTCCCCAACAAGATGATGCAGAAATTCAAGGTTTAATCACAGCTTATAGAACAGGAAAAACCAATTTACATTGTGCTTTAGGTAGCGTTAAGGCTAACATTGGTGACACTCACACTGCATCAGGAATTATCAGCTTAATTAAAACAGCACTTTGTTTATATCATCGCTACATTCCCGCAGTTCCTCAATGGACTGGAGTCAAAAAACCAGATATTTGGCGTGGTAGTCCCTTTTATGTTGCCACAGAATCTAAACCTTGGTTTTTAGAATCAGGTGTGAATAGAAGAATAGCTGCTATTAATAGCATGGAAGCTGATGGCAGTTATGTACATTTAATTTTGTCAGAAGATACCAGTCAAATAGAACGCAGCAGTAAATATTTAGAACAAATGCCTTATTATTTATTTGCTATAGCTGCCAAAAATCAATCCTCACTCCTAGACGAAATTTTCACACTACAAAAAAATCTCCAAAATTATCCTACTTTATCCCAACTAGCTAACCAAACATTTAGAGAATTTCAAAAACATCAAATTCAAAACTATCAAATTCAAAACTATCAAATTCAAAACTATCAAAATGCCAATTATACCATAGCAATCTTAGCACGTAATCAAGAAGAATTAACAATAGAAATAGATCGGGCAATTCAAGGTGTTAAAATTGCCTTTGAGACTGGCAAAGATTGGCAAACTCCTCTTGGCAGTTATTTTACAGCCAAACCACAGGGAAAAAAAGGTAAAGTTGCTTTCGTTTATCCCGGCTCTTTCACATCTTATCTTGGTATAGGTCGCAACCTCTTCCGACTATTTCCGAAAATTTATGACGATCCAGTAATTAACAACGTCTATGAACGAGTTGCTAAGATTGAAAAAACAATTTATCCCCGCAGCATCAATAAACTTGCAAAAAGACAATTAGAAGTCATAGAACAACAATTAATAGATGACCCAGTAACAATGCTGGAGGCAGAAGTTGGCATTGCTGGACTAATGACAGCAATTCTCAAAAATTATTTTCAAATTCAATCTCAATGCGCTTTTGGCTACAGTCTTGGTGAAACCAGTATGATGTTAGCCCAAGGTATTTGGACTAGCTTTAAAAGTACCAGTGATTACTTGAACTCATCTCCTTTATTTAAAACCCAACTATCAGGACAAAAAAATGCAGTTCGTCAAGCTTGGGGGATACCGTTAAATAGCAATGTTCCAGAATTTTGGAGTAACTACATTCTGATATGTCCAGTTTCCGAAGTGAAGGAAGCAATCAAACATGAAAACCGTGTGTATATCCCATTAATTAACACACCGGAAGAAGTTGTAATTGCTGGAGAAACACAAGCTTGTAAACGAGTCATTGAAAACCTTAAATGTGATGCTTTCCCTACATCAATAAATCATGTAATTCATTGTCAACCAATGGAATCAGAGTACAATGAACTTGCTAAAATTAACACATTGCCGATTCAAAATATACCAGAATCTACTTTTTATTCTGCTGCAAATTACGAACCAATTACAATTGATAGTCAAACTATAGGACATAACATTGCTAAAAGTCTCTGTCAACAACTTGATTTTCCCCGTTTAATTAACCGCGTCTACAATGACAACATCAGAATATTTATTGAAGTAGGAGTTGGTAGCAATTGTACCCGCTGGATAAATTCAACCCTCAAAGAAAAAGAACACCTCGCTGTATCTATGAATAGAAGGGGAGTAGATGATCATACTTCAATTATTAGAGGATTAGCCAAACTCGTCAGCCATCAAGTTGAATTAGATTTATCACCCTTGTATTCTCTTTCTGGGGTAAATAGTCAAACTCAAATTCAATTAGAACCCAACAGTAATTTCCAAAATCCACCTTTAATTTCTCTGGAAGATTTAAAATCTATCACCCATCATCCCTCTAATCTGCACTATCAAAAATTGAGTGATAACAATGCACTCATGAATAAAGCTCACAGTTTTTTATTAAAATCACGCCAAGCATCATTACAGCAAATCAATTGTTTAATTCAACAAAAAATAGGCATTTACAAAAAGATAGTTGAACAAAGAGCAAAAATTAAATAACCTGTATTTGTGGTGTATGTGTGGGGTGGGCATCTTGCCCGCCCAAATAAGGGAATTTACTAATAGATAAAGGGATCAGGTGCAGGAAGTTTAGATAATATCAATTAATTGGATAATTGATTTTTCGGAGTTCCCAAAACCAAATTAGATGTTAAGAGGTTGGCTCAAATGTACAATACAGAAAATAGATCGAATCAAGAAAATAATCTCCAGTTTTCTAACTTATTCATCAACCATCATCAAAATTGGCAAGGTAATTTTAACAATGTTTCCTTTGATGCAGAACAAATTAAATTAAAACTGAGGAATTTAGAAAAACCATGTTATATAGTTAGAAATGAAGGGATAATTGGCATCACAAACGAAGGTAATTTATCTCATGTCAATAATGGTAAAACAGCCCAGATGGAAATGTTAATGGCTGTTCCACCCTTAGCAATTCAACAACTAGGTGATACAAGTTTCCTCGATTTTTATGGTGTAAAATATGCCTATATGACTGGGGCAATGGCTCAAGGAATAGCATCAGAAGAAATGGTAATTGCACTAGGTAAACAAAGAATTTTAAGTGTCTTTGGTGCAGGAGGTTTATCCCCTTCCCGTGTCGAGACTGCTATTAACAAAATTCAGCAAGCCTTAAATCAAAAACCTTACGCTTTTAACTTACTCCATAGTCCCAGTGAACCAGCAATTGAACGTCTTAGCATTAATTTATATCTCAAACATCAAGTCAGAATTGTTGAAGCATCTGCATTTTTAGATTTAACTGACAACATTGTTTATTATCGAGCCGCAGGATTAAGTTTAAATTCAGCCAATCAAATCCAAATCAAAAATAAAGTCATCGCCAAAGTTTCTCGCCGCGAAGTTGCCACTAAATTTTTGCAACCTGCACCTACAAAAATCCTTAAACCATTAGTTGAACAAGGTTTAATTAGTGAATTACAAGCCAATCTTGCCAGCAAAATTCCTATGGCTGATGATATTACAGTAGAAGCAGATTCTGGAGGTCATACAGATAATCGTCCCCTGATATGTTTATTACCTTCCATCTTAGAATTACGAGATGAAATTCAAAATAAATACAGATATGAAAACCCCGTCAGAATTGGCGTAGCTGGCGGAATTTCCACACCAAAATCAGCCTTAGCTGCCTTTATTATGGGTGCTGCTTATGTTGTTACCGGTTCTATAAATCAATCTTGCATTGAAGCCGGAACTTCTGAATATACCAAAGAATTATTAGCTCAAGCCGAAATGGCTGATGTGATGATGGCACCCGCCGCAGATATGTTTGAAATGGGTGTAAAATTACAAGTTCTCAAACGTGGTACACTCTTTCCTATCCGCGCTCAAAAATTATATGAATTATATAAAAATTACAATTCAATTGAAGAAATTACCCTCGCAGAAAAAGAGAAATTAGAAAAGCAAATTTTGAAAAAGCCTGTGCAAGAAGTTTGGCAAGAAACAGTTAATTATTTATCCCAACGCAACCCAGATAAATTAACCAAAGCAGCAAGTAATCCTAAACTGAAAATGGCTCTAATTTTCCGTTGGTATTTAGGACTATCTTCTCGGTGGTCTAACAGTGGAGAAAAAGGTCGAGAAATTGACTATCAAATTTGGTGTGGACCGGCAATGGGTAGCTTTAATGATTGGGTGAGAGGTTCATACTTAGCTGAACCAAAAAATCGCCAAGTAGTAGAAGTTGCTGAACACATTATGACAGGAGCAACATTTTTATACCGCATCCAAAACTTAAAAATCCAAGGACTACAAATTCCAGATGAATACAGTCAATATTTTCCAGAAAAATTATGACTATGCCAGACAACAGAGAATTAAGCAGTCTGGAAGCAACAATGGAAATCCTCAATAGCCGTGCTAAAACCTGGAATTTAGTTACTATTAGTCGCATTAACGGCAACCTCCAAGAAGCAGTTATCAGACAAGCTTTAGATATTATTCAATATCGCCATCCTAGTCTAAATTCTCGCATTATCCATTCTCAAAATCGTTTTTATTTTCAACCCATAGGTACAGAAAAAATCCCTTTGCAAACAGTTATAAATTTAGATGAGGAACAATGGCAAGAAGTTGTTAATCAAGAAATGAATCAGGTAATTGATAGTAGCAAATGTCTAATGAGAGTTGTCATAGTTACTATCAAGGATGAGCCAAAAATTAATTATCTAATTTCCACCTTGCACCATGCAATTTCTGATGGTTTATCCAGTATTCAACTGCATTCAGAAATTTTCACTTATTACCAAAAACTTACATCTGGTGATACCATTCAAGAAGTTACCACCTTAGAACAACTACCACCCATTGAAAAACTACTACCCAAATATACACAAGGTTGGAGAGGGAATACAAGCAGATTTTTATTATTGTTAAAAATTGGATGGCAAAAGTTTTGGAAACAACCAAAAACATTAAATTTTGAAAAGTATGTACCTATTTATCAACGGAATTGTGCAATTATCCATAAACAAATTTTTGCAGATGCAACTGAAAACTTTATTGCTCAATGTAAGCTAGAAAATACCACAGTCAACAGTGCTTTATGTGCCTTACTCATGTTGACAGTAGCTAGAAAAATTATCAAACCAAATCAAAAAAGTGTCTGCATGAATTGTCTATCTTATCTTGATTTACGCAGACGTTTGCAACCTGCAATTAATAAGGAAAACTTAGCTGTTTTAGCTACATCTCTGATGGGATTTCACACCATAAACAAAAATACATCTTTTTGGGAATTAGCAAGGGAAGTAAAACAAAATTTAGAATCGGGAATTAAGCATGGTGATATTTTTAATATGGTATTACTGGCTAAGTATCTAACCAAGTTTTGTTTTATCTTTCCTCAACAAGTAGCAGCTACAGTTTCAGTATCTAATATTGGCAAGGTAAACATTCCCAAATCGTATGGTGAATTAGAACTAGAAGAGATCAGTTTTGCAGGTTCTCATTCTTTATATGCAGGTATGTTTGTGATTCATGTGGCAACTTTTCAAGGCAAAATGCTGTTAAACTTTGTTTTTTCTCAACCTTCAATTAGTCGGGAGACAATGGAAGATATGGTAAATCAAGTTGTCTGTTACATCCTTAATTTATCATCCAATACTGCAAAAATTAGAGGTGCATAAATAAATGAGCGAAAATCTTTATCAACACCCTGTAAAAACAGCCTTTAACACCGCAGATATTCAAGCTTGGCTAATAGATAATATTTCCCACATATTGGGACTTAACCCAGAGGAAATTGATATTAGAGAACCGTTAGATAGCTACGGTTTAGATTCATCTCAAGCCATAATACTTGCGAGTAAAGCTGAGAAATTTCTGGGATTTAAATTATCTCTAATCCATTTGTGGTATTATCCCACTATTGAAGAATTGGCACAGAGATTAGCTGAAGAATTAGAAAATTCAGACTCAGAAATTTTGCAGATTTAAACAATACATAAACATTTTTGTAAGAATTTAGCTTGTAATTTCCAGCATTTTTCGCAAATTAACACGACACAAATAAAGACACGAATAAATTGGCAATTATTTGATGTTAGCTGATTGCTGATGGCTAATAGCTAAATACTTACAAATTTTCAAGTTTTTCCTCCTCTAAGACTGACACTTCGCACGAATAGAGGAAACATCATTCAGCGGAGTGTCTTCTTTTCCTTATGCTTTTTAGTTCGTTAAAACCTGGGAGATTTAGTCATGAACGCATCCGAAATTTTAGCGAAACTCACTCAACAAGGCGTGGAATTTTGGGTTGAAAATAGCAAATTAAATATTCGTTCTCCTAAAGGAGTAATTACACCAGAAATACAAGCGGAAATAGCCACATATAAAGGAGATATTTTGGCATTATTACAAGAAATGAATATCGCTACAAAATCAGCTTCTGAACCTCTGATTCAAGGAATTAGTTTACAAACTATTGGCAGGTTAATAGGTGGTTTTACAGGTGAATCACCTATAGGATATCAGCCACCAATTATTAATCCACAAATGATGGCTCAAAATCTCAGTGTGACATTTAGACCTTTACCTCATGGTTATCATAATCAAATAATTATTAAATTCCGCCAAGAATTAGCAATTAAATTAAAAAACTTGGGTGTTACTGTTATCCCTTGGCAAGAAGCAACCACGGAAATTTTCTATGATATTAAAATTCCTTTAGTTAATTGGAATTATTCTTTAAAAATCAAGGGTGTACGAGCAGAAATTGATGCAGTGATAGATGTAGAACGACCTAACTCATGGTTGAGAAAATTAGGAATATTTATAGCCGAAAATTTTTATAGTTTATCTTATCCCTGGCTAGTAAATCAGCAAAGACTGTCTGTTGTTCAAATCGCTAAATTAAGTAGTTGGGCGGAAGATCATGCAGCTAAATATGTGGAAGATCCCACAAATACTCAAGTGATCATTATTGGTGAACTAGATGAGGAGTTTGTAAATCCTTTAACCAAGTATCAAGACAAAATTAGCATTGGCATCAATACACTCATTAAAACATTTTCCGAAATTGTCATTGGCGTATCTAATGATAAAATTTCCATTCTCAATATGAATCTATCAGATTCTATTTTCGAGAGAACAGAAATAGATAATTTTATTTCCAAATCTCTGATTCCTAAAGTTTTTGTTCCCATCGCTCCCCTGTTAATGAATAGATTTGAAATCGGAGAATATAATCCTTATATATCTAGCTATACTCATAAATTGGTGAAACTAGGTCAAGAACTAGCATCAACTGGTTTATTTCCACCAGGTTTTAAATTAGCGGAAGTTATTAAAAGAAAGTCCCACAGAGATATTGTTAATGTCATCGTCAATGGTAGAACGGGAGTTTCTTATGGTTTTGTCGCTTATGCAGAACCACCTTATTATGTAGGAAAACCAGAAATAACTGCTGCTGAATGGGAAAACCTATTACCTGTTGGTGGATTTAGTAGTAATGAAATTCGTACAAATGAAGCAGGTAGACGTTATATTAAAATCCTCATTGCTGGAGAATATGTATTTAAACAAATCCCCGATATTTGGTTACTTAGTTCTCGTTCCGGTGCTAATAAAACAGACTTAAATCTTGAAAAAGATATCCTTCGCATCGGTTTAAAAAATAATTTACATCTGCAATTACCACTAGGCAATCAGTCAAATACACTAGATATCAAACCTTCCTATGATATCTATGTCATGCTGGCAATTACTCTAGGTGCGGCTTTATATACACCAGAATTAATTGCAAATGGTGCGCCAATTGTTCACTTTCATGGCTATCCTGCTTATGATTGGTTTCAAGAAAATGAATATTGTTTTGGTGTTGATAATCCTTCTGTACCCTGTGGAACTTATGAATCAGGAGTGTTTAATTTTTTAGGTTTTTCTAACTTAGCTAATCAACCAACAAAAAATATCAAATTACTTAGTTTAATAGAACCAGATCATGGCACAAATTTTATTGCTCGTGATATGGACTATTTAGTTGATAGATTAAAAAATGGATGTGTAGCAGAACAAATTGAATTAGGTGGACAACATTTTGCTGCTCTCAAAGCAAATATAAGTAGTAAAAATCAATTCATCATTCATAGGGAATAGGGAACAGGGAACAGGGAACAGGGAATAGGTAATTGGGTTATTAATCTCCCTAGTGAAAAAATTGAGTAATTTGTGAGAATTATGAACATCAATTCCAAAACATTACTGATTACGGGAATAGATAACTTTATTGGTTTACGTGCTGCTGAATTAGCTTTAGAACGGGGAATGAAAGTTCGTGGTTTACAAACTTCTGTGAACAGAAAAAATACCAATAATTTGGATATTGATTTATTGTTTGGTAACATCACGGATTTTGCCATTGCCCAAAAACTTTGTCAAGCAGTAGATATTGTTTTTCATACCGAACAATTAGCAGCAGAAACAGGCGATATCAAGAAATTTCGGGAAATAAATGTTGGTGGTACAATGAATATCGCAAAAGCCGCCAAAGATGCTGGTGTGAAAATTTTTGTGCATCTTTCCAGTGTCCTAGTTTATGGTTTTCACTATCCTCATCAAGTGACAGAATCAGAATTGCTTTGTGGAGAAAATAACCCCTATTGTCAAACTAAAATAGAAGCAGAATCTGCACTTTTACGATTGAACGCACCGCCAGATTTTAATATTATTATTATCCGCGCTGGTGATGTTTACGGTCCGGGTTGTATTCCCTGGGTAGTGCGTCCACTTTTATTGATGCGTCAAAATTTATTTGCTTATGCCAATGATGGTAAAGGTGTAAGTAATCATCTCTATATAGATAACCTCATTGATGCTATTTTTTTGGCAGTTGAAAAAGAACCATCGGGAGAAATATCTGGAGAAATATTTAATATCACAGATGGACAAGAAACTTCTTGGAAAGAGTATTTTACAAAATTAGCTGCAATAGAAAATTTACCAGCTTTTATTTCTCTACCCAAAGATGAAATGAAATTATTGTTGCAAGTGCGTTACCAAGGTCAAAAACTGTTACGAAAAAAAGCCGATATTCTGCCAGAATCTTTAGATTTTATCACTCGTCCTTATGCCTATTCTATCGCTAAAGCTAAAACTATGTTGGGTTATCAACCAAAAATTGATTTGACTGAAGGAATGCGTCGTACTCATGAATGGTTGAAAAAAACTGATATCCAAAAATTGATTTAGGGAGTATCCCAACTTTGAAAAAAATCAACACAGCCACACCAAAAAATCTCTGAAACTCTCTTACATTTGCGTTCTTTGCGCCCTTTGCGGTAATGCCTCCGGCACGCTACGCGAACAATCATATCAGGATATTAGTGCATATTATTTCCATAGATAAAAATAAATTTACACATTTGGGATGCTGCCTTGATTTCAAGCTAAATTCACTTTAAACCTGTTCATTTTAATCACCTATTACTTGGGATTTCAAGATGTTGAGTAATTTCACTTCTCTGCCTGAAAACTTGTTAAATAACTTTATATCCCGCCCTAATCACTATCCCTTGAGAAGATTGTTTTGGAAAGGATGGTATAACCTTTTCGCGGCTAATTATAGCAACATAAAAATTACTTTTATCAACTATGGTTATGCAGATGTAGAACCGAATACCAAACAACTAGAATTGAACCCATCTGAAGAAGAAGAACGTTATTGTCTTCAACTTTATCATCATGTTGCCAAGGCTATCTCACTGCAAGAATTGGATGTTATTGAAGTAGGATGTGGACGTGGTGGTGGTTCTTCATATATTATGCGTTATTTACAACCAAAAACAATGACCGGGGTTGATTTTTCCAAAAGCAATATAGCATTCTGTCAAAAAGCACATTCTGTTCCCCAACTCAATTTTCAACTCGGAGATGCAGAATCTCTACCATTTAATGATTGTTCCTTTGATGTGGTCGTTAATGTTGAATCGTCACATTGTTACGGTTCACCTGAAAGTTTTTTCGCTGAATCTTTTAGAATTCTGCGCCCAAATGGTTACTTTTTATTTACTGATTTTCGCCCAAAAAAAGACATTAAAAAAACAACCATATCATTAAAAAATACTGGCTTTAAAATATTAAAATCGGAAATAATAACCCCTAATATTCTCAAAGCTATGGATTTAGAAAATGACAGAAAACTAAAAACAATTAACCAGTATATTCCTAAATACTTACACATAGTCGCCAACTGGTTTGCTGGATGCCAAGGAACTCCCATGTATGAAGCATTTAAAACCGGAGATCAAGAATATCTTTGTTATGTTTTGCAAAAGTAACTTTTCTTTCAATAAAAAATGCTCGATTTAAAAATCCATGAAACGTTTACTGATAGTTTATTACTCACATTACGGAGATGTGAATCGTGCAACTCAATCTTTTACAAAATACCTCAATATACCAGAAATTGAGATTCATTGGGAGTGTATTAAACCAAAAGCAGATTATCCTTTATCCTTATAAAATAGTTGCATCTCATTTATTAGCGACGTTTTCCCATAAATGGAGTCAGGTGTATAGAGGAATCAAAAATGAATTTGCTGAAAATGCAATATTACTCTAAACCCGAACAAATAGCACCATTCTTATCAATTGATAATTGAGAATTGAGAATTGAGAATTGTTTCATTTTTTTTTACGCCGACCCACTTATAATCATTGCTATGAACCTCTGTGGAAAAACACTTCTTATTTCTGGAATCGGTGGGTTTATCGGCTTACGTACCACCGAAATAGCCCTAGCAAAAGGTTTGAAAGTTCGTGGGCTGCAACATTCCCAAATAAAAGCTAAAAAAGCCCAAAAATTAGGCGCTGATGTCATGATTGGCAGTGTAACTGATCCTGCGACTGTACAAAAAGCTTGCCAAGGAGTTGATATTGTTTTGCATACAGCAGCCATTGTCAAAGAACATGGATCACTCCAGCATTTTCGTGAGGTAAATGTGGGCGGAACTGTTAACATGGCCAAAGCTGCTCACAATGCAGGTGTGAAAACCTTTGTTCATCTTTCCAGTGTTCTTGTTTACGGTTTTAATTATCCTGATCGCATCACCGAAGCTGATCCAATTTTTGCCGAAAATCATCCCTATTGTCAGACAAAAATAGAAAGCGAAAACGCACTTTTGCAACTTAATTTCCCCCCAGATTTTAACATTATCATTCTCAGACCAGGAGATGTTTACGGACCAGGAAGCTATCCCTGGGTAGTGCGACCACTACAATTGATGCGCCAAAAAATATTTAGGTTAGCCAACAATGGGCAGGGAGTAATTAACCATTTATATATAGACAATCTCATTGATGCTATATTTCTAGCCATAGAAAAAGAAGCATCTGGAGAGATATTTAACATTACTGACGGACAAGAAACTTCTTGGAAAGAATATTTTACACGGTTGGCGGAAATTGCAGATTTACCTGCACCCCTTTCTCTCCCTAAAAATGAACTCAAACTTCTGCTGCAACTGCGCCATCAAGGGCTAAAACTGATTGGTAAGAAACCTGATATTTTACCGGAAACTTTAGATTTTATCACCCGTCCCCATGCTTATTCCATTGCTAAAGCACAAAGTGTATTAAATTATCAACCAAAAATTGACCTAGACGAAGGACTGCGACGCACACAGAAATGGCTGCAAACATTGGACTTGAAAACCTTAGATCAGATGGGTTAAAATGGGTTAAAAATTATGAAATATAAACACAATCTTCCCAGTCAATCGGTAACAACTTTAGATAGTCTTCCCTTCACTTGGGAACGTCTAATTCCCAAACAGATACCCAGCGATCCAGCAAGTCAAAAACTTTTTGAAATTCACCTGCGACGGTACGAAACTGCAGCAAGTTATGTACAAGGTAAACGAGTTTTGGATATCGCCTGTGGTACAGGATACGGTAGTCAGATGCTTCGTCTTGCAGGGGCGATCGCTGTCGTCGGGGTAGATATCTGCCCAAAAACCATAGAATATGCCAGAAACCACTATCAAGAAAACAATGTAGAATTTGTCTGTGCTGATGCTCTTACCTTTGAGTGGCCACAGCAATTCGACGTGATTGTTTCTTTCGAGACGATAGAACACCTACCCCATCCTGCAAAATTTCTAGATCATCTTTGCAGTTTGATAATTCCTGGAGGTGACTTACTGCTGTCAGCACCACTTGGTGAAACCCGACATATAGATCCCTATCACCTCCATGCTTTTAGTCAAGAAGATATATTTACACTACTTGAAAACGCGAATTTTTCTGTAGACCGATACCGTTGTGATGATTGGTGTCTGACTCGTGGGGATCTTCTACTGTGGCGACAGCTTTATCCAGCAGCCAGACCAACCCTACGGCAACAGTTTTTCACTTTCAGAGGCTGGCAACTTCTCAGCGATTTTTTCTTCCGGGGTGTGATTAATGTACCTGAACTCATGGTTGCTGCCAAATTAATGACCACCTAAAAAGATCAGGGGCAGAAGGCAGAAGGCAGAAGGCAGAAGGCAGAAGGCAGGGAGCAGGGAGCAGAGAGCAGGGAGCAGGGAGCAGGGAGCAGGGAGCAGGGAGCAGGGAGCAGGGAGCAGAGAGTAGGGAGCAGGGGGAAAAGAATTTGCGGATTTCTGCACACACAAGTTATATCGCAAGTGATTTAGGACTTACGCAAAACAGAATGAAAGTAGGGGTAATTCATGAATTACCCCTACGTCAGAATCAGGTTTTGAGTCCAATCTTGCATAAGTCCTATTTTTAAGAAAACAGTCACTAGCTACTAACCCCACCCCAGCCAGAACAACATCATCGGCTGAGATTTGCGCCATAAAGCGAGAATTATGGCAGGATGGAAACAAGCTCATGCAACGAGAAGTCCAAAAGCTGGTTTTCACTCTGAGGAACTTCATAGGAGGCAGGAGGCAGGAGGCAGTTAACAGCAAACAGTTAACAGTCAATGGCGATAACTGATAATTGATAACTGATAACTGATCCACAGTTTCGCATTGTCAGCCAAAAAAAATTCTGGACGAAGACTGCTTATTATCGTCGGAATGACTGTGTGAGACTGCGAAAAAAGAATATATACTCCCAACCTTGACTATTAAATGAATCCAGACTACTCAGAAACTTACATCAATCATCCAACGTGGGGTTTACTATATAGGATCTGTATGGTTGATGATAACCAGGATCTGTTTACTACACTATATGCCCAACGCTTATTTTTTTTGGTAACAAATGACGTTAAAGGTATTAAATTTCAGTCTATTGGCCGGACTGAAGCCAGAATGATGTTGGAAAATCGTTTGCGTACTTTGCGTCGCAGTGGCAAGCCACAGGAGTACGATCAGCTTCAGAGTGTTTTCCAACGCACATTCCAATGACAAGTTCAATTAGTGAACGTATTGCTACCATTCGTGCTGAACTTCCGCCTTCAGTGCGGTTAATTGCTGTTAGTAAGCAAGTACCAACCGAACTGATGCGGGAAGCATACAGCGCGGGCATTCGTGATTTTGGTGAAAGTCGCATCCAAGAAGCTGCCAGTAAACAACAGGAGTTACAGGATCTGCCAGATATTACTTGGCACTTCATTGGACATTTACAAAGTAACAAAGCTAAAAAAGCTCTGGAATTATTTAATTGGATTCACTCTGTAGATAATCTACATCTAGCCCAGCGTCTAGATACCCTGGCGCAACAGCTAGGAGTGAGTCCCCTGGTTTGCCTACAAGTCAAAATTCTCCCTGATCCTCACAAGTCTGGTTGGATCATCCCAGAACTATTAGCAGACTTGCCAGCACTTGATCAATGTCAAAATTTGCAAATTCAAGGTTTGATGACAATTCCGCCTCTGGGTTTGGATGAGGGGGAAATTTTGAATGTGTTTAAACATACCCATAAACTTGCCCAAGAAATTGCCTCACAACCATGGAGTAATATCACAATGCAGCATCTATCTATGGGTATGTCTGGGGATTATCAATTGGCAATCCAAGGAGGTGCAACAATGGTCAGATTAGGGACTATTTTGTTTGGGCATCGCTCCCAAATTTCCCACATCTCACCAGATAAGACTGTATCTTAAACAACTCAGCACTGACAATTGCGTCAGTGCCTATTGGGGAAAACCAAGTAGCTAGATTTATATACTTGACAAATGTAAATACTAAGACAAAACTATAGGTAAAGAACTTTGCATAACTCCATCTTTAGGATATAATTTTAACTCATTGTTATGTCAATATAAAGTTCTTTCTAGAACAGTCTTTTGTTCATGAAAACCTGTACTAGAAAATACAAATAGCAATAAAATTGCTCAAAGCAGCAGCACTTACTAGGGCTACCACAATTTAAATCTGGATCAATTAAGGTAATTTCCACTGGGAGCGTAGATAATGAACAACATATTTTCTAAACTAAGGGATTTTGTGGGCTTGAACGAGCAGGTAGAATACGAATATTACGAGGAAGAACCAGATACCGACAGCTACCAAAATCTGTATCAGCAAGAAAATCCTCAACCTGCTCCACAAGAAACCCCAGCTGCTAATCGACGTTGGCGTGAAAACTCCTCTACAATGGGAGAAGAAGAAGCAGCAGCAGGATCAAAGCCTATGAGTAATGTGATTGGTATGCCAGGCGCAATTAATGGAATTTCTGAAGTTTTAGTCCTTGAACCTCGCACTTTTGAAGAAATGCCTCAGGCAATTCAAGCATTACGTGAACGTAAGTCTGTAGTATTAAACTTGACGATTATGGACCCGGATCAAGCTCAACGGGCAGTTGATTTTGTTGCCGGTGGTACTTATGCTCTAGATGGACATCAAGAACGGATTGGCGAAAGTATCTTTTTGTTTACACCCAGTTGTGTGCAAGTCAGCACTCAAGGCGGATTTTTACATGAAGTACCCCAACCACCAGTACGTCCCGTTCGTCCTACAGGTACTACTCCCACTTGGGGTAGCGAACCTAACCGCATGGCACAATAATGAAGTTAAAGTTAGTCGTTTGTCAGGTTCAAGGCAAATGACTAATCAATGATGATTAATGACTAAATAACTAAATGACTATTAAATTTGGTTTAGTTGGTGGCGGGGTAATGGGAGAAGCTCTATTATCCCGCCTTATTGCACGGGGCATTTATCAAGGTTCAGAAGTTATAGTGAGTGAACCCCAAGAGTCTCGCCGGAGTTTTTTACAGCAGCAATATGGGGTAGCTGTAACGACGGATAATTGTTTGGTGTTATCTCAAGCTCAAGAGGCGGTGATGTTGGCGGTTAAGCCCCAGGTATTTAGTGCGATCGCTCAAGAATTAGCAGATATTTTACCTATAAAAAATACACCTCTAATTATTTCTATTTTGGCGGGTGTGTCTTTAAAACAGCTAGAAGCGGCTTTTCCCCAACTGCCAGTTATTCGCGCTATGCCCAATACCCCGGCTACAGTGGGTGCAGGAATGACGGCTATTTGTACAGGTGCTTATGCTCAACCCAGTCATCAAGCAACAGCTAAGGAAATTTTTGCGGCGGTGGGGGAAGTGGTGGAAGTTCCAGAAACGCTGATGGATGCAGTGACAGGTTTATCTGGTAGTGGTCCTGCCTATGTAGCGTTGATGATTGAAGCTTTATCTGATGGGGGCGTGGCTGCGGGTTTACCCAGGGCAGTGGCTAAACAGTTAGCTTTACATACGGTGTTGGGAACAGCAAGACTGATAGAAGAAAGTAAGATTCATCCCGCAGAGTTGAAAGATAGAGTTACCAGTCCTGGGGGAACGACTATTGCGGGGGTCAGCGAGTTGGAAAAAGCTGGTTTTCGTTCTGCTTTAATTGAAGCGGTGAAAGCTGCTGCTCATCGTTCTCAGGAGTTGGGGAAAGGGTGATCAATTAATTTAAAGTTCAAATTTAGGGAAGTTTCGCGCAAAGACGCAAAGGAGCAAAGGCGCAAAGGCGCAAAGATTGATATCAATCAAAATTTTCATGAACTCAACAGCAAAACTTCATACATCAGATCGAAGTTTTTTCCAGTTTGTGTAATGGGTTTTAGGGGTGGTTTGATTTTGCTTCACTCGTTCTAGCAAACCAGGAATTGCCAAAAGTTCTTGAGTGGCAGCTTCACTTTCAGCATTTGCTAAGTAAGCAGCAAAATCTGCAAGCACTTGTAAGGGATTCATTAACGGACTCTATAAAATTTGCGATCGCACTAACTTTTTAACCCACATTCCGCACCCTGAACTGTCACATAACTAAAAATTGCTTGTTTGGAGATTTGATATTGGCGATTGGCTACGTCAGTGCCGTAGGCAATCGCTATCTAAAATTTCTGCATTTTTGTATAAAAACCATCCTTTGAAGTATTCAAAAATCCGAAATTACCAATTGTGACATCTGGGGGTGCGGAATGTGGGTTATAAAATAACATCTAAACATTGCCCAACATACTCATAATAATCTAGATATTCTTCTTTTGTAACTTCCCAAGCAAGGCTCCCATCAGAACCAGGATGAGACACACTATTAGAGTTTCTGCGATCAAATAAGTTTCTTATTTTTATACATATTTCATGTCGAATGCCTTGCGATTGCAAAAATTTGACTACATTGTTAACATCGTAATCTTTTTTATTTGCTTTTTCCTGTTTGATACAAACAGCATGGATTTCATTAACTAAATGATTAAGAGCAACCGAATAGGATGTATTTCTCTCACTTAAAATTCTCAGTCGAGTTTGCTCTAATACATCCGGCATCTCTGAAAGCTTTTTCATCTGCATACAAGCTAAATTATAGTATCCAGGTTTATTGCAATTAAGTTCTTTTTTAAGGAAAACATCAACAATATTACTCATATGAACATTCTGTCGAAGTTTCTGAAGAAGATTTTGATTTTCGTCATCAAAATTGGTTTGACATAGAAATTTAATAATTAAGTCGGCATCTCCCGTAGTGATAATAGTTTTATCCAAACAAAAATTCCTGAATTCATTAGTTGCAGTTTCATCCTTTAACAATATAATTAGTATTTCGAGTGGTTGGACTTTAACCAGATCAAAATTAAATTTTTTGAAGATGTTTTTAATCTTCCTTTTGTTGGCTGGTTTATCAAGTATTTGCTCTACACTTTTGTCAAATACCTCTTGAAGAATTTCCTCTTGTGCTGAATTACCTCTTATAAAATAATCCTCAACTCTAGATTTCTTGATCTTTCTTAGCTCTTTAAATATCTTATTTAGCTTATCTTGAGGTGTTTCAGCAACCTCTTTAACTTCCTCTGTTTCTTGCTCATCATCATCCTTGATATTGCTAAAATATTCATCACTTGGAGATGATTTACGTATATTCTTAAGAAGTTCTTCTTTTTCCTCCTTTTTCGACAAGCGATACAACCTAGTTTTTAGATTAAGTTTAAGACCAAGCTGGCTATATAAAATTTCAGCAATTTGAGAAGCAATTGAATGAATATACAAACCTTGATATTCTTGATTAATATTTGGCTTAAATGTTATGGAAATGTATATATCATCTGTATATCTAATAATACTATGCGATTCAATAATATCTTTATATTTTCTTAATATATCATCTATAAACAGATCACCAAAAACTAAATACAAATATCCAATGAAACTGGAAATTATATTATTATCTGATTGAGGAATTCCAGATTTACCATTAGATATAAACTGAAATAGAGATATAATTTGTTCTTTTGTAAAAATATCATACGCCCTATTAGCCTGAATACTAGGCTTGATAAAACTACTTAGAAGATTAAGTAGTCGGGAAACCGATAATTCATTAAAATAATTCTCAATATCAAGCTTTAAAATGACTTTATCCTGATTACCTGATTTAGTTTCTTCTTTAATTATTGATTTAAATTGTTCGTGAAAATGACGATAATAAATATTTTTAGAGTTTAATTGAAGCTTGCCAGATTTATAACTAAGGTTGCCACCGTAAAAAGCATTAATACTTTTAATTTGTTTATAGGTTTCAATTACAAATTCCTGTGAAAGTTCAAGTAAATATAGCCCAACTGCATAATATACTACTCTCATTGGGTAAGTAAAAAACTTATAATCCCTTAATCCAAGTCCTGGCTTCGGTACAACATATGAGAAAATAGAAAACTCTTTTTTTAAACCATAAAAAAGACTACTAGATATTTTTATATTGAAGTAGTCTTGTGCAGCATGATTTAGGCAAGTTACATCAATTTTTTCATAATAAAATAGGCTAAAAGTATTAAAATGGCGATTAGTTCTCTTTTGCTTTATTTGGAAATTTATTAGTTCCAGTGCATCTTGCCAGAGTCCAAAATCTATAAAGTATCCAAGTTGTGTTTTGTTGTTGTTGGTCATCACTGTAGCAATCCTAAATCATTCGTGATAAAGAAAATAGTGCAAGGCTTATCAATAAATACTGATAACCACCGTATTTTCCCATACTTTAATTTGGATGGCTATATAGTTTGGGTAAAAAAAGCTTATGTTCAAGATTTACTTGGATGTGTTGCTTGTGATGATACCCTACAAGAAACAGAGTAGCTGATTTAGAATTGTATCTGGAAGTATTGAAAGAAGATGGACAACCCATACCCGAACCATCTACAGAAGTTGGTAAAGTTGCAGTGACAATATAATCACAACTACCGAAAAAATCCACCATGCAAACACTAGCCGTTACTGAAACCATCACCACCATAGCTGAAGCAGAAAAAAGATTTGGTTTAACTCGCAGTGAATCTCAGGATTTTTTTACAGAATGGCATGATCAATTACCTGAGATTAACCCTAATGACCGCACTAACCTAGAAATTTTATGGCAGCGTTATATTTATCATCGTTCCGGTGGACATTTATTAG
Organism: Sphaerospermopsis sp. FACHB-1094; assembly: GCF_014696195.1. Classification (NCBI taxonomy): domain Bacteria; kingdom Bacillati; phylum Cyanobacteriota; class Cyanophyceae; order Nostocales; family Aphanizomenonaceae; genus Sphaerospermopsis; species Sphaerospermopsis sp. FACHB-1094. Next base: position 42,788 of record NZ_JACJPT010000013.1, read on the forward strand.
AAAGTACAGTAATGCTATTACTTGTCTCTCCATTGCTGACAGTTGCAGGTTTGTATGACCCACCTTTTCGCATCAAAGCTGAAGAATCTGTACAAATCACAATAACCGATAGCGAAGAAACTCTACAGGGTCGAATAGATGTTTTAGTATTGAAAGATCGCCTTTGGATAATTGTTTTAGAGTCCAAAAAAACCATGTTATCAGTTTGGTCGGCATTACCCCAAACTCTTGCTTATTTAATAGCCAGTCCGAATACTGATTTGCCTACTTTTGGAATGTTAACTAATGGGGATGATATTGTCTTTGTCAAAGTCCAAAATCAGCAGTATGCTATTTCACGGGTGTTTGCACCTCTAACTACCCAAAGTGAATTAGAGTCTGTGTGTCGAGTCTTACGCAAAATTGCAGAAACAGTAAAATGATTGATAAAAGTGTAAAATTAAATAAAAGGGAAAATGCTATGCTAACTAAAACAGATTATGCTCTCTGGATTGAAGAAACAGTTAATCTATTGAAAGAAAAAAACTATCAAAATGTAGACTGGGAAAACTTAATTGAGGAGATTGAAAGTTTGGGCAGAAGCGATCGCCAAAAAGTGAGAAGTTTTTTAAGACAATTATTGGCACATCTACTTAAACGCTGTTATTTACCACTTCCTCAAGAATTTCATCACTGGGAAGTAGAAATTCGTAATTTTCGCGTAGAACTTCAGGATATTTTTGATGATTCACCCAGTCTCAAACGCTATGCTAACGAAGTTTTACCAAATTGCTGGCAAGTTGCTTTAGAAGGAGTTCGTCAAGAATATAAAGGTTTCGATTTTCCTGATCAATACCCTTTTGCTGAAGATATAAAGGGAATTTTACATGATACTTTTTGGTTAGAGCAATTACAATGACTTAAATCGCGTAATTTTACGCATAAATAATCTACTACGCAACCCACCAATTACCAATTACCAATTACCAATAACCAATAACCAATTACCAATTACCAATTACCCATCACCTCTTCCCCAATCAGGTTATGATAGTAGATAGTCTGGATGCAAAAGATGATTGAGTGAACTACACCGCACCCTCTTCAGAAATTAATTTAGGGTCGATTTTTCCCTTTGAGTTGGATCAATTCCAACTAGATGCGATCGCCTCTCTCAATGCTGGCCGCTCAGTGGTTGTCTGTGCGCCCACAGGATCGGGTAAAACTTTAGTTGGGGAATACGCTATTTATCGCGCTTTATCCCGTGGTAAGCGTGTATTTTACACCACACCACTGAAAGCCTTATCTAATCAAAAATTACGCGACTTTCGGGAAAAATTCGGATTTGATATGGTCGGTCTATTAACCGGAGATGCTTCTATTAACAGGGATGCACCGATTATAGTCATGACTACCGAGATTTTCCGTAATATGCTTTATGGCACACCCATAGGTCAAATCGGGATCTCTTTAACAGACGTTGAGGCTGTAGTCCTCGATGAGTGCCACTACATGAACGATCGCCAACGGGGTACAGTCTGGGAAGAATCTATTATTTACTGTCCCCGTGAAGTCCAACTGGTCGCACTTTCGGCTACAGTTGCGAATAGTGAACAACTTACAGACTGGTTAAATCGTGTTCATGGACCCACAGACCTGATTTATTCTGATTTTCGCCCTGTTCCTTTAGAATTTCACTTTTGCAACCCCAAAGGTTTATTTCCCCTACTCAATGACAGCAAAACTAAAATTAATCAACGTTTAATTAAACGCGGTAAAAAGGGTATAGGAGAAAGAGGTAAAGGTAATCGTCCAGAACCACCAAGTATAGTTTATACCCTCAGTCAATTGGCACAACGGGATATGCTACCTGCCATTTTCTTTATTTTCAGCCGCAGAGGTTGTGATAAAGCGGTGGCTGAGGTGGGTGATTTATGGTTAGTCAATAATGAAGAATCCCAAATATTACGTAGGCAGATTGATGATTTTTTAGCCCGTAATCCAGAAGCAGGACGTACTGGACAAATTGCACCCCTGTACAGAGGTATTGCGGCGCATCATGCGGGAATTTTACCAGCTTGGAAAGTTTTGGTTGAAGAACTTTTTCAACAAGGTTTAATTAAAGTTGTCTTTGCTACGGAAACTCTGGCAGCAGGTATTAATATGCCAGCACGGACAACAGTTATTTCTACCCTTTCTAAACGCACTGATAATGGACATCGTTTATTAAAAGCTTCGGAATTTTTGCAAATGTCCGGGCGTGCTGGTCGTCGGGGCATGGATTTACAAGGTCACGTTGTGACATTACAAACTCCCTTTGAAGGTGCAAAAGAAGCTGCTTATTTAGCTACATCTCCCCCAGATCCTTTGGTGAGTCAGTTTACTCCCAGTTATGGGATGGTGTTAAACCTCTTGCAAACCCATACTTTAGAACAAGCAAAGGAACTGATAGAACGCAGTTTTGGCCAGTACATGGCAACATTGTATTTAAAACCAGAATATGATGAAATTGCGGACATTAAAGCAGAGTTAGCAAAAATTGAAGCAGAATTAGCCGCAGTAGATGAAAATGAAATTGCACTTTATGAAAAATTGCGGCAGCGTTTAAAAGTAGAACGGCATATATTTAAAACTCTACAGGAACAAGCACGGGAAGACAGACAAGAGCAACTTTCCATGATGTTAGATTTTGCCGTGACAGGAACGCTGTTGAGTTTAAAAGATAAAAACATGACAGCGACTTTACCGTTAACGGCTATATTATATGGTAAAGCTCCTGAAGTTGGACCTACGTCTTACTTAGTTTGTTTAGGACAGGATAACCGCTGGTATGTAGCGACAACAGCAGATGTAATTGATTTATATGCAGAGATGCCCAGAGTAGAAGTACCAGAGGATATTTTACCACCTGATGAACTAGGTTTAAAACGGGGTCAGTCAGTGCGGGGGAATGCAGCAACAGAGGCGATCGCTCAGAGTATACCCGATCCGAGCGAATATATGTACATGACACCGGAAGTAGCTGCTCAACTGAGTCGGGTGAATGCAGTACAATCACAAATAGAAAATCATCCCTTGCATAAATCAGGGAATATTGCCAACATATTTAAACAACGAGCGCGGTGTGTAGAATTAGAAGCGGAACTAGAAGAGTTAGAAGAACAAGTAAAACAACACTCACAGCAACACTGGGAAGAATTTCTGAATTTAATTCAGATATTACAGCACTTTGGCGGGTTGGATAATTTAGCACCCACAGAACTAGGACAAATGGCCGCAGCAATTCGGGGTGAAAATGAGTTATGGTTAGGATTGGCGATCGCCAGTGGAGAACTAGATAATTTAGATCCCCATCACTTAGCAGCAGCAGCAGCATCTTTAGTCACAGAAACACCACGCCCCGATAGTCGGGTACGTTTTAACCTCAGTAACGAAACAGCAGACGCTTTAGCCAAACTTAGGGGTATTCGTCGCAAACTGTTTCAAATTCAACACCGTCATAACGTAGCTTTACCTATTTGGTTAGAATTTGAACTCATTGCAGTTGTAGAACAATGGGCGTTAGGAATGGACTGGTTACAACTTTGTGCTAATACAACTTTAGATGAAGGTGATGTAGTTAGGTTGTTGCGTCGTACTCTAGACTTATTATCACAAATTCCTCATGTTCCCTTTGTTACTGATAGTTTACGACAAAATGCCCAAAGAGCAATGCAATTAATTGATCGTTTCCCGGTGAATGAAGCAATGGAATAAACTAAGCAAACCGAGTTCATTGATCATCCCATAAAACCAGCAAACAACAAAGGTAAAAGTATCAAAGCTGATCCTATTAAAACCAAAGTTGCTGGATCAATTTTGATGTGATTTTTTTGTGGATCTGGTATTTTTGACATTCTCTAAAATTGGTAGTTTAGCTAATTTTAAATCATTAATAACTGTAACCTGTAACCTGTAACCTGTAACCTGTCACCTATTATCTCTTTTACCAGGAAATTGAGTACCCATTTCCGTTAGCGCAGAAAAGATGAGATAGGTAATGAGTAAAGCGAAACCTGCAAAAAAAGCGAGTAAATCGTTGTTCATAATATACCTGATTTTATCAACAAAACTATTATAATAGTTGAAGATACCAAAAAAGTAAAAAAATGGGAGTAAACAATGGGGCCCATTAATCCTTACACCCTACAAATGCAAATTACCAGAATGTTTGCGGAAGGACAATCATTCTTTGCTTTAACAAAAGTGCAAGATTGGTTAAAAGAACATAATCAAAACCCGTTAGAATATGAGATTTTTTTTCATAAAAAACCTGCACCTCCTGGTTCTCAAGAAGTAATGGTAATAGAAATAGAACTGAAACGTAAAGATGGACAACCTGTGGACTCTTGGTTACAAGAACAAGTAAATTTACACGCTTAACTAATTTGTAAGCATTCAGCTATCAGCATTTAGCAGTCAGCAAAAAAGAAGAAAATCATCAATAATAGGTTATAAATTTCTCTCATTAATACTTATGTCATTTGACAGAACAGGAGCATCCTTGTTATTACAGCAGTTTTCATGTCTTTAGACCACAGTCAGGGCGAAGCATTCGGATGATAGTCTTAGGTAAAAACCGATAATTAATTGTCCGAATGCTGATGCTTCCAGCACGCTTCGCGAACGCCTCTACATTGTTGACGCGAAACCTAAATCAAATGTGGTTCATTTACCTGAAAATAGCTGTAACTCAGTTTTTCTTCAGAGAATAACTGATTACTGATAGCTGAATACTTAGACTAATTTCCACAATTATCAATTATCAATTATCAATTATCAATTATCAATTCTTAATAATCACTATCAGCCACACAAATTCCTTTACATTTAATCCCATTAGTAGCAGTGCGTTTACAATGGGGACATAGGACTTTTTCAGTTTCGATATCTTGATTTATTTCTATATTGTTACTTGCGTGTAACTTGTCTTTTTCGGTCTGAATTTTTTCACTCATAAGCATCAAGGAATTTTTTACGGTTTACAAACTTGTATCTACCCATTTACTGGTTACGGTGTTTCCGTGGGTGTGGGTTCTGGTGTTTCTGTGGGTTCTTCTGTAGGTGTTTCTGTAGGTGTTTCTGTAGGTGTTTCTGTAGGTGTTTCTGTAGGTGTAGGTTCAGGTTCTGGGGGATTTTCTGCTGTCACCGTTAACTGATAATCTGTAGATTTAGAAGCTGTGGAAACTACGACAAATTCATAAAATCCCGTTTCTGGTAATGTTTTGGATACAGTCCGCACCGTAGAATCTTCTAAAAATGTGACTTTACCAGAGGGAGAATAAATAGATAATAACACCTGAGAACTAGCATCTAGTTTAACTTCCATTGTTTGATCTTTTGCTAGTCCAGCGATGAAAACTTTACCTCCTCCTGGTTGTAGATTACCACTAACTGTTTTACCTGTAGTCCCAGGATCAAATACTATTCTTGCAAAGGCACTATTAGAAAGGATAGCATTGAGTTTATCATTAACAAATGCGTGCCAAACTTGCCCAACGGGTTGCTCTATAAAATTTTTACCTTGATATTCAGGGAATACACGGAAAAAGGTTGCATCACCTAAGTCATACAAAGCACGACTGCTAACATTTCTGCGGTTAACTTCTACTTTCCAGCGATCGCGTTCTGCTGGGGTATAAGTTCCCATTTGTCTACGCGCTCTACTACTCAAAAGAGACAGTTTATCTAGGGTTTGGGCGGCTATTTGATCCCATTCTTTCCGTAAATCTTCGTCTTCTGGTGTATCATTTAAATCACGTCCTTGGATATTGGGGTTTTTCTCCCAAAAAAGTTGGTTGATTAAACTGATATAAAAGTTATTATCTATACCCAACTGTTGACGGCGATCGCTCAATCTTTGTTTACGTTCTCTTTCTTCAGGTGAAAAATTATTTTCCGGGGTGGTGGGGGTTTCTGTAGGTGTAGGACTTAATGTAATATCCGGGTTACTTCCATCTTGGTTGTTCCCACGGTTACTAATACCCCACCACAACAAACCTATACTACTAAATAACGCCACAGTCACAATAAATACATTTGTTGTAGTCCAAATACTTGTATTTTGGGGTGTGGGAGTAGCAACTGCTGGAGGTGCGGGAGTTTTGGGAGGAGAAACTGCAATAGTTCCTGCGGTGGTTGGGGAAGTTGTGGGTTTTGGGGGTTGAGTAGCTGGATATACTGTAGGTGCGACAGGAGGAGAGTTATTAACTGCTTTTCCATTCAGTGCGTCTAAAACTTGACGTGCTGACTGATAGCGATCGCTTGGTCTGGGAGATAGCATTTTATCTAAAATGTCCCCCAATAAAGGACTAAGGCTAATTTCTCGCCGCCATAGCCATTGTAAATTTTGTGTATCTATTAAATCTTGTGGTAGTTTCCCTGTCAGTAAAACCAACACTGTCACAGCTAAAGCATATAAATCACTGTGAGGATATACTAAACCGGTTTGCATTTGTTCTGGAGGTGCAAAACCAATTTTTCCTAACAAAGTTCCACTACTTCCAGAAGTAATTACCCCAGATTGATAATATTGAGAAGCGACAGTTTGCGCGACTTGTTTCACTCCCCCAAAATCAATTAAAACTGGTAATTGATCCACAATTCTCAATATTAAATTATCAGGAGAAATATCACGATGAATCACACCTACATGATGGATATATTCTAAAACTGGTAAAAGTTGTTCTAATAACTGACGAACTTCAATTTCTGTAAATTTTAAACCTTTTTGTTTGCGGGAATTTAATAAAGAATTATAAGTTTCACCTGCTACATGATCTTGCACTAAAAATAGAGATTCTTTACCTTGTAAATTAATACGTAATAGTTCCCGAAAGCGGGGAATTTGAGGATGTTGTAATTGATAAAGAACACTAGCTTCTCGTTGAAATAACTCCTCTGCTTTTTGCACAATATAAGGAGTTTGCACCTGGGGAGAAAATTCTTTTAAAACACAAGCTTCTCGAAAACGGTTAATATCTTCAGCTAAGTAAGTTTTCCCAAACCCACCTTGTCCGAGTTGACGGACAATAACATAGCGATCGCCTAAAGTTTGTCCTGCTTGAATACCACTATTGACAGGAGTTTCTATTATCTTCTCACCACACTGAAGACAAAACTTACTACCGGATGGATTTTGATGTCCTTGAGAACAATAAAGATTAGTCATAGGGAATAGGAGTCAGGAGTCAGGAGTCAGGAGTCGGGAGTCAGGAGTCGTAGGAGCGAAGCATTCGGACAACAAATTATCAATTTTATGAAAAGGCTATTTTCCTGTAAGGGCGAAGCATTCGGGCAACTAATTATCAATTTTTATCACAGGTTATTTTCCGAATGCTTCGCCCCTACTTCGCCCGTACAGGAGTCAGGAGTCAGGAGTCAGGAGTCAGGAGAAAATTAATACCCCAGTCACCAGTCACCAGTCACTTATTCCCTACTTGATCAGAGGCGATCGCATACCAAAACTGCATAAAAGTCTGCTGATTTAGTTTCCCACGCACTTGACCAGGAAACAATGGATCAAATTTTTGATATGTTTCCTCTCTTAACTCCTGAAATGAACGATATTTACCTAATCTACCAGCTTTAGCTAGTCTATCCCATTTTTGGGAATCTTCTATACTATAATTACCTATTTTCCTCCGTGCTATCTGACTCAAATTAGCTTGTTCTATTTTCTTTAACAACTCATCTGCTGTACTATTCCACTGTTCCCGTAAAACCCGATCTTCCGGTTTATCTGTTAATACCCTTCCCCGCAACCCTGGCCTGATAGCATAAAATCTTTCATCTACTGTCTTAGTAAACACCGCTTGGGAAATTTCCAACTCTTGCACACGGTTAAAAACCTCCTCAACACTGCGGTTTTTATTTCCCACACTGATAGGATTATTGATAGATGGTATACCGGGAACTTCCACTTTAGGTAAACTAATTGATGTAACACTTCTTACCATAAAATGTCCCAATGCCCACATACCACCACCAATTAAACCGACTCCCATAGTCATAGTAAAAGTGACAGCAAAAGGACGCAACCATATAGGCATCGGTATATTTTGCAGTGCCAGGTGAGTAGTTCTATATACTTTTTTCCCTGGTGCAGCTACCATTGTTTGTAACCTGCTCAGGTGAGTGTTTTTGTTATTAACAGAAGGTTGCATAGTATTTGGATTAGTATTTATGTTATGGATAACTGTAGAAACAGAACCAGAAACAGATGTTGGTGCTGGTAAATCTTTCAGAACTTGATCTGCTGTTTGATAGCGATCGCTTGGTTTATATGCCAACATCTTTTTTAAGACTGCTGTTAATTTTGGACTTACTTTAATTTCCTTTCCCCAATACCAAGTCCCGTTATAACTATCATAAAGTAAATGCGGTTCTTTACCAGTCACTAACACCAAAGCCGTTACCGCCAATGAGTATAAATCACTGCTTTTAAATACTTTTCCCTGAAGTAACTGTTCTTCTGGTGCATAACCTTTTTTACCTAATAAAGTACCATTTCCCACCAACTTAGTCTGCCAAAAACCCTGATAAGCTGGTAATTGTTTTACACCACCAAAATCAATCAACACAGGTAAACCATCTTTTTGGCGTAAAATCAAATTATCAGGCGAAATATCACGGTGGACAATATCTAAAGAGTGAATATAACTCAAAATCGGGAGAATCTTGTGTAAAAGGTTAATAACTTCCTCCTCACTCAAAGATTTTCCCTGTGTTTGCAGTTGTTCAAATAACTGATAATAATTAGCGCCTTCCACATAATCTTGCACTAAAAAGAAAAAATCTTTAGTACCAATTTTAGCTTGTATAGATTCATGAAATCTGGGAATTTGCGGATGTTTGATTTTTTTAAGTACGTTCGCTTCCCGTTCAAATAACTCTTGAGCTTTTTGTAAATCTTCTTTTTTAGTGACTTGGGGCGCAAATTCTTTTAAAACACACTTTTCACGGGCTTTTTGTCTATCAATCGCCAAATAACTCCGCCCAAAGCCACCTTGCCCCAGTATACGCCCAATTTCATAACGATTATTGATTACCTGTCCTACAGTCAGCGGTAAAGATTCTCCGCACTGAGTACAAAAACTGTTACCATTATTATTTGCGTGTTGTTTGCTGCAATAGACGGACATGGTAGGGAACATAGATCAATATACTGATACAGTTCTACAATATCAAAAAGGTAATTTACGAACTATTGTGGTGACTGGTGACTGGTGACTGGTGACTGGTGACTGGTGACTGGGTTATTAACTTGCCCTAGTTCTTCTACCTCCTGAACTCCTGACTCCTAACTTATGAACCCAAAAACCCAAAAAGCGATTCAAGAACTAGAAAAATTTGTTTCTACTCCCCTAGCAGAAACACTGGAACAACATCAAAAAACTACACCCCAAGAAATCGCAATTAACCTATTTAAAACTGTAGCTGCTACCGTACCAGCTTACAAAGCGTTTTTAGCAACACATCACATCAACCCGGCAACAATTCAAACTTTAGCAGACTTCCAAAAATTACCAGTTATTTGTAAAGAAAATTATATTTCTCTTTACACTCTACCAGAGCTATGTCAAGATAGAATATTAGGAAGCTGTGATATGATCGCGGCTTCCTCTGGCTCAACGGGAAAATCCACATTTTGGCCGCGTTTCTTCACTGATGAATTACAAATAGCCACCCGGTTTGAGCAGATTTTTCATGATAGTTTTGATGCAGATAATAAAAGCACCTTAGCAATAATTTGTTTTACCTTGGGAACATGGGTAGGGGGAATGTTCACTACCAATTGTTGTCGGTATTTAGCAACTAAAGGTTATCCCATTACAGTCATTACACCTGGAAATAATAAAACCGAAATATTGCGAGTTGTGCAAGAATTAGGTGGTAATTTTGAACAAGTTGTATTATTAGGATATCCGCCATTTTTAAAAGATGTTATTGATACGGGAATTACCAATGGTTTACAGTGGAAACAATATCATATTAAATTAGTAATGGCAGGAGAAGTATTTAGTGAAGAATGGCGGAGTTTAGTAGGTGAAAGAATAGGATCAGAAAATCCTTGTTATGATTTTGCGTCAATGTATGGAACAGCAGACGCAGGAGTTTTAGGAAATGAAACACCTTTAAGTATTTGTATTAGAAGATTTTTAGCAGCAAACCCAGCAGCAGCAAAAGCATTATTTGGAGAGTCACGTTTACCGACATTAGTACAGTACGATCCTTGTAGTCGATTTTTTGAAGTTGAAGAAGGAAGATTAATATTTTCTGGTAATAATGGCATTCCTTTAATTAGATATAATATCTTCGATAATGGGGGGTTAATTAGTTATTCAGAAATGCTGAAATTCCTAGCTGAATGGGGGTTTGATCCGGTTGCTGAGTTAGGTGAAAATAGAGGAATACATCAATTACCATTTGTTTATGTTTTTGGACGTGCTAATTTTACCGTTTCCTATTTTGGTGCAAATATTTATCCTGAAAATGTGACTGTGGGATTAGAACAACCGATAATTAGAGAATGGGTAACGGGTAAATTTGTGTTACAGGTAAAAGAAGATCAAGATAAAAATCGCTTTTTATCTGTCGTTGTGGAATTAGCACCAGGGGTAGAAGGTAGCATTGAAAAAACTGCAACTATTACTAATTCTATTCTTGCTCAATTGTTACGTTTAAATAGTGAGTTTGCTAATTATGTTCCTGGGGAATATCAAACACCCCAAGTAGAATTAAAACCTACAGGTGATTTGGAATATTTTCCCGTGGGTGTTAAACATAGATATACTCGCAATTGATAATTGATAATTGATAATTGATAATTGATAATTGCAATGATATGGGTTCTGCCTATAATAGAAGTCAGAGACTTCTTAAATTCATTCCCATACAGACAGGACTTACGCAAAAGGGAACGAAAGTAGGGGTAATTCATGAATTACCCCTACGCAAGAATAAGGTTTTCAGTCACATCTTGCGTAAGTCCTAACAGAGTATGGGAACTAGTAATTGATAATTGACAATTGATAATTGACAATTGCAATGATATAGGTTCTGCTTAAATTCATTCCCATACAGAGTATGGGAACGAGTAATGATTTTCTGATATGATTAATACCATAATTTACACTTATAATGATACAATCACTGCACGGTTATTTAGTTAATTAATGAATAGTTCTGGTATAAAGTCTATCCTTCATCCTTTGCGAATTGGTGAACACATTGCCCGCTATCCAATTATTCAAGGTGCAATGTCAGTGGGTGTATCTGGTGCTAAACTGGCTAGTGCAGTAGCTAACGCTGGTGGAGTGGGTGTCATTGCTTCAATGGGAATAGGGTTAAATTCTCTGTATTTTCACAAACGCCAACGGGGTAGTTTTTTTACAGCGAATCAGTTAGCATTGAAAGATGAAATCAGCAAAGCACGGATTATTAGCCCAGAAGGAATTATTGGTGTTAATGTTTTAGTTGCTACTAGAGATTATTTGACATTAGCTCAAACTGCGGCAGCAGCAGGGGCAAATTTAATTATTACTGGTGCGGGATTACCTTTGACTTTACCAGAATTTACGGTAGACTATCCAGATGTGGCCTTAGTGCCAAGTGTAGCTAACGTGCAAGCTGCAAAGTTGATTTGTGAAACTTGGAAAAGCCAGTATAATCGTTTACCTGATGCTTTGATTTTGGAAAATTGTCAAAAGGTGGGAGGACATTTTTCACAGTGCGAACAGGCGAATTTTCCTGGTTTTTCCATTGAGTGGATAATTACCGAATTACGCGAGTATTTAGCACAACAAGAAAAGAGCATACCATTAATTATTACTGGGGGAATAAGCGATCGCACAGAAATTGATCAGATATTAGGGATGGGAGCAGATGGTGTACAAATTGGTACTCGCTTTATTACTACAGAAGAATGTGATGCTGATTTGCGGTATAAAGAATTTCATCTAAGAGCAACTCCAGAGGACATTGTGACAGTACCGAGTCCAGTAGGAAAACCCAGTCGTGCTTTAAAAAATGCCTTTGCGGAAATGGCGATATCTTCAATAAGCTGCGCTAACGCTGATTTATCATTGTTAGAACGTAGATGTATAGCAAATTGTTTAGAATCTTGTTTATGTAGAGATACTAAAAAAACCTATTGTTTGCTGCAAGCACTTTCTAAAGCAGCGTGTGGAGACATAGAAAATGGTTTAATTTTTTCTGGTGCTAATTTGGGATCAGGCGATCGCATCATCTCAGTTTCCGAATTAATGGCAGAATTAACCTGTTGATAGAAAATGGGGAGATGGGGAAAACATTCTTTACTTAATTCCCTATTCCCTATAACTTTAGCGGTGGCGATCGCATTTAATAAACATTTAATAAACATTTAATAAAAATTCGCCCAATCTATACCATTAAAAACTAATATTTGAATTAAACCATAAGCCAAAGCTGCACTACCGATAGGAACAGTTAAATTATCAATACCCAGAAACGAAAAAGCTTCTAAAAATGTAGCTATAATAGCTACAATTATTGATATCAGCCATATTTCCCAAGAGTTTCCTTGGGTTGGCAGTAAAATCAACACAGTCATCAAAAAACTAACAAACGTCATGGTTAAAGAACCTTCCCAACTTTTGTTTGCACCAAAAAGTTTATATTTATGTTTACCAAATCTTTGCCCGATTAAAGCCGCTAGTCCATCTCCCCAAGCCATAATTAAAATACCTAAAGCTGCATATTGGGGTTGGTGTAAATACCAAAAACAAGCAACTAAAATCCCAATACTAACTGCATAAAAAAATGTACCTAAACTTTGACGACCAACGCTATTAATTCCTGGTAAAAGGGGGAAAAAATAGGATAATAAAGTAATAATGCCAGCTAAAATTGCAGATGTAATGCCAATAATAGCAGGGATATTGAACCACCAAGCCAGTAAAATTACATTACCTGCGCCAATATGGACTATTTTACGGATAATTTCGGGTTCACTGTCGGTAAAGCGACTAACTAACCAGGCGACGAAGATAACAAGTAATACCCAAGCCGCAGCAACGGAAATTTGTTGCCACAATGGGAGAATAGATTCTAAACCGAGAAATGTCATCAACTATGTAATCAACTATGTAATCAACTATGTAATCAACAATGACGCAACTGATAATTTTGAGACTGTGATTCTTGTTATTTAAACCTAATACTACTGTAGGCGATTTGGGCATGAAAATAATATTGATTGGGCTAATTAAAGGTTATCGCTTATTCATCTCTCCTCTGTTTCCGCCGACTTGTCGCTTTCAACCAACTTGTTCAATGTATGCTATCCAAGCTATTGAGCGTTTTGGGGTGTTCCGTGGTGGTTGGATGTCTATTTGCAGAATTTTACGTTGTCATCCGTTCCACCCTGGTGGTTATGATCCAGTACCAGAAGTGGGGGAAAAGTCTTGTTGCGAACATCGGGAGTAACAGATACAGAACTGGTTGGAGAAAATTGGGTAGTGGAAAACTCATTCAAAACCTACTACAAAACTTACTATTTTACAAGCTGAGTTGATAATATGCGTCCATATCACCAAATTTCCATTATTGAATGTGGTGAACCTTTAGTGAAAATTCCCTTAGAACGGTTTGCGGTGGAGACTCCCCATCCTTATGAAAAATTAGGTGCTGACTATGGGGGATATTCTGCTTATTTTTTGCGTGCCAGTGTGGTCGAAAATTTAATTGAGGCACAAAATTATTTACAATTGTTACATCCTGGTTGGTGTATTCAAATATTTGATGCTTATCGCCCGGTAGCTGTGCAGCAATTTATGGTAGATTATAGTTTTGCCCAAGCTGTGCAAGCCAGGGGATTGATTGAGAGTGATTTATCGACTCAACAACGGGAAGAAATTTGGCAGCAAGTATATGAAATTTGGGCGGTCCCAAGTTTAGATATGAATACTCCTCCTCCCCATAGTACAGGTGCTGCGGTGGATATTACTTTAGTCGATGAAAATGGGGAAGTTGTGAATATGGGTTCACCGATTGATGAAATGTCTGAGCGATCGCACCCTGATTATTATGCCCATTCTGATGCCCATTGTCATCAAGAATATCATCGCCATCGAGAATTGTTACTAAATGTGATGTTAAAGGCAGGTTTTCAACGTAATCCTAGAGAATGGTGGCATTTTTCCTTTGGTGATCAAATGTGGGCTTGGTTGTGTAATCAGCAAACCGCACGCTATGGGCGTTTCAATAATGAATAATTAGGGGTTGCTGAAAAAGTCCCTTCGTTGAGGCAGGGAATAGGGAATAGTTTGGACTCAATCGCTCAATTACTTGTCTAGATTGAGTTTCCCATCTTTTTGACCTCTGTTAATACTACCCTTGACAATTTTTCCTTTTCCTTAACTTGTCACCAATGATCTTTTAACAATTCTGCTAAAATTTCGGGAGTTAAGCCGTTTTCTTCTGCTTCTTGGCGAATCTGTTGAACAATTTCTTCAAAACTTGTATTTTTTAAAAGTTCTTTAAGGATAAGATTACAAACAATCAGGGCATTTTTTTGTTTTTCGGGTTCTGCTTCTCGGTATGCTTTGGCAATTTCTGGGTCAACTTGAAGGGTAATTGTTTCCATAATAAGTTAAGCCTCTATTAATTGACATTGTTAATTATAACAAATTAAGATTATTTGTGCTTGACATTATCCTCAATAAATTTCTCTGGTTTCTGCTTTGGGGTTGTGGCGTTTGATTAAAATAAAAAAGCCCAAATCTGTAATTGAATTTTATTTCTACATTAATTGTCAATTATCAATTGTCAATTATCAATTGATGATGGCATTCCCAGTCTGGAGACTGGGAACGAGAGGTTAGTTAGCTTTTTTGTATCGGAAATTAAAGATTTACCATTTATGTCTGATCCATTCGTAAATCTCTAAATATTTCGCACCGGGAATATTCCAAGAATTATCATACAACATACCCTGAATAGCTAGTTTTTTAAACTCTTCGGGTTGCTGATACCATAAATCTATAGCCCTTCCCATTGCTGATTCTAATGCTAGGTTATCCATGTCATAAAACACATAACCATTGCGTTTTTCTGGTGGTAAATTTTGATCATAATCTCTGTCAAAAACAGTATTTACTAAACCTCCAACACCCCGAACAATGGGTACAGTTCCGTATTTTAAACCTATCATTTGGGTTAAACCGCAAGGTTCATAATTACTGGGTACAACTATCATATCTGCACCAGCATAAATGAGGTGAGATAATTCTTCATTAAATCCCAGTTCTAAATGCACATCTGGGTTATTATTTAAAAATTGTTTTTCATGGTAAAAATGAGCGTTAATTGCTGATTCCGTAGCTGAACCTAACAATACAAATTGCGCTCCTCTATTCAAAGCATAGTACATAGCATGGTGAACCAAATGGACACCTTTTTGATTATCTAAACGACCGATGTAAGCAATGATGGGTTTTTTCTCATCATGAGCTAACATCAATCTTTCCCTTAATGCTTTTTTGTTATATGCCTTTTGTTCAAATTCATCCCAGTTGTAATTATTAGGGATGTAACGGTCAACTTCGGGATTCCAAAAATCGTAATCAATGCCATTGAGAACTCCACTAAATTTGTCTTTTTGCAAATATAATGTATGTCCTAAACCACAACCCACATCACTGGTTTGAGCTTCGACTGCATGATTTGGTGATACTGTGGTAATTGCATTGGCGTAATTAATCCCTGCTTTCATAAAATTGATCGCAAAAGGATTAAAATTATCCCGCAGTTTGTCGTATTGAAAATAATATTCTGGGCGATTTAAATTGGTAGCTTGGAGAGTTTCTACACCACCCATACCTTGATGTTTAAAGTTGTGAATGGTGTAACAAACTCTTTGATATTCCATGCCATGATATTTATAAATTTCATACAACATGACAGGAATTAACCCAGTTTGCCAGTCGTGACAATGAATGATATCTGGTCTTTTATTACTTTGCAGTAAAAATTCTAAAGCTGCTTTGCTAAAGAAAGCAAACCTCATGTTGTCATCATCGCAACCATAGTAACAACCTCTATTAAAGAAATTGTCTTGACTGTGGGGTTGAATGAAGAAACAAACCCGACCATGTACCCACCCGCAGTATACAGAACAGTGAACTGCGCCACCATACCAGGGTACCCACAGGTTAAGGTAGGCATCGTGAAGACCCCATATATGATCGTAACGCATACAATCATACATTGGGAGAATAAGTTCAACAGTGTTTCCCCGTCCTTCTAACTCCCTGCTAAGTCCATAAACAACATCCCCCAAACCCCCAGCTTTTATTACAGGAGCGCATTCTGAGGCAATTTGTACTATGTACATTCCTAGCCCTCGCCTTACAAAACTTTATGTTTACTATATAGCAATTTATGAAAAATGTACTCATTGACAACTGGGTATTGGGATGATAAACGAGGATTGAATTTTTGGGTGTGGGGTGTAGGAATTTTCATTTTCACTCTTGCCTCTTGCCTGTCCTCACAGATAACATAACTATTCAAACGGACTTGATATTACTCCTGACTCCTGATAGCGTAGCGTAAGCCACATTTTGCTGTAAATTAAGATGTCAGCAAGGGAATCTATCCTCAGAATTATTATCAAAGCATTAAGTTTCCAGACAAAATCCTGGGATTTATGTCTGAAAAGAGTATGCTTCAAACCAGAAGATATCGAAATTGTGTATTACAGCAGTTTTCACCTAGTTAGACCATAGTAGAGACGTTGCGTGCAAATTCTCTACAAGGGTTTTAAAGATTGTTTTGTGGTTCATTTACCTGAAAATCGCTGTCATGTAATTTGGTAATCTCAATCTATCAAGGTAAAAATTTCAGACAAAATTGTGTGGTTTAGGTTCTGACATAATATCTAAAAATATTTTTAATATGTGAATTTTCCATTATTGGAACTTAGTAATTTTAAAATTTAGTAATTTTAAAATATACGAATTACATTTTTAGACAAAATGATCGGATTTATGTCCTATGATCATGTGCATAAAGCTTTATATGTATCGGGACTTTGGATTATTTTAAATCTAGTTATGCAAAAACATTTAAAAGGAATTAACTCCTAATTTAGAGGATAAAACAATGAAGAAAATAGTAATTGCGGACTTAAAATATAATGCAGGAAGCCTTTTTCGTGAGCTATCTGTGGTTGAAACAAAGACTGTATCTGGTGGTAGTGGTGGGAGCGTCAATAATTATTTTATATCGGGTAATACTGGAAACGTGGAGAATACAGGGACTGGTGACGTTAAAGGTGTAGATAGTGGCATCAGGGATAATAAGGTCGCTACTGTAGACTATTCCAGGTCAATATACGTCGTCATAAATTCTTGGTGATTAATTATTTGTATTCTGGTACTGACATTAAGAAATTTTTAGTTGGTTGAGGGGAAAACATTTTTTTAGGGCATTTGTTTTTACAGATTTTACTCCTCATAAATCATAAATTTTCATACCTGCTCATTTCTGGATTGGTAAATTAAGACAATGGCTGCAATCATGAATACTGAATTACATTCTGTTCAAGTCAATGGGCTTTTTCAGAAACTGACTTTAGAAGAAATGGAGTCAACGTCAGGAGGTAATACTGTTATTCCTTTATGGAGTAGTGGTTTAGCGGCTTTCTCTCTCAATATGTTTTGTGATGAGTTAAATAGTTTATTCAGTGAATATTACATACCTCCGATTTTTAACGACAACAAGCTTTTTACGGTTGATTTTTCGGAAATAGATATCTATTTGGTAGTTTAATCATTTGCGGGGGTTAAAAATTGGTTTGTACCGACTCTTAACCCCTGAAAAATTACACGGCTATTGTCTCTAAAGTTCGAGATTGTTGCTGACGACGACCGTGGTAAATCATTTGAATAGGTTTATCTTGACCTGTCACCAAACCACGGCGTTTTGGTTTAACTTCACGAGTATCTGCTAGTTCCATTTCCCAACCTTGGAGGATTTTAGCTAGTGCTAATTTCATTTCAAATTGGGCAAATGCTAGACCAATACAACGTCTTGCACCAGCGCCAAAAGGGATAAATTGATATGGTGAAAATTGTTTTTCTATAAAGCGTTCTGGGTTAAATTGTTTAGAGTTGGGATAAATATCTTCTCGATGGTGAGTGAGGTAAATTGAACCCATCACAACTGTACCTGGTTCTAGTTGATAACCATCTACAGAAATAGGGGTTTTTACCCGACGGGGAAAAGTCAACATTCCCACGGGATAAATCCGCAAAGTTTCATTACAAACGGCGGTGAGATAAGGTAATTTAAAAATAGTATTGGAATCAGGATTTTCGCCTAAAGTATCAAGTTCTGCTAATAATTTTTGGCGGACTTCTGGTAGTTTATGAACCCAATATAAAGCCCAGGCTATGGCTGTAGCTGTGGTTTCATGACCTGCTACTAACAAAGTCATTAATTCATCCCGTAATTCTACATCAGTCATTGGTTGACCGTCTTCATCCCTTGCAGACATTAGCAAACTGAGGATATCTGTACGTGATGGGTCAGGATTTTCTCTGCGTTCCTGAATTTCTGCATACAGGAGTTGGTCAGCTTTATTTTGACGACGTTCCTGTATTTCCCAAAGTTTGGAAAGACCAATCACTTTTTGTAACGCTGGAAAATATAATAAAGCCACTCTCCAAACTTCACTACCTGCTTCCAGAATTTCACATAGTAAGTGTTGTAATTTTTCAGCCCGTTCACCTTCATAAAGTCCAAAGACAGCTTGCATCATCACCCCCAGAGTAATTTCTTGGGTAACTGTTCGCACATTAAAAGGTTGATTTATTTGCTGTTTGCCGATGACTTTTTCGGTGATATTATTAATTACATCAGCATAAGTTCGCATTCTTTCCCCGTGTAAGGGAGGCATGATTAACTGCCGTTGTCGCTGATGTTCTTTACCACTTTGAGAAATCAGAGAATTTTTACCTAGTAACCCTTCAAATAGTTGATTTAAATCGCCTGGTGCTTCTAATTCTTTGGTATCATTGCTCAAAACCTGCTGCATTGCTTCTGGGCTATGAATAAAGACCATAGGAGGTAAATTGTAATCCAGCTTGAGAGTAAAAATATCACCGTAGGTTTTGGCGCATTCTTCCATGTAGGACATCGGGCTAAATACCCAGCGTAGCATTTGCAGGGTAGCTGGAGTTTTGGGTCCTGTGGGTAGAGGCATAAAAGTTTTTTGGTAGATGTTAGTTTTTTACTAAATATCTTATAGCAAAATTCAGAAGTCAGGAGTCGTAAGGGCGAAGCATTTGGGCGACAAATTATCATTTTATCAAAAGCCTATTTTCCTGTAAGGGCGAAGCATTCGGGCGACAAATTATCATTTTATCAAAAGCCTATTTTCCTGTAAGGGCGAAGCATTCGGGCGACAAATTATCATTTTATCAAAAGCCTATTTTCCGAATGCTTCGCCCCTACTTCGCCCCTACTTTGCCCGTACAGAAGTCAGGAGTGAATGAGAAAACGAACCACGAAGGCACAGAGGACATGGAGGAAAGAAGGTTTTAGAGATATTTTGCGTCAGCTTCCACACCCGCCATGAAATTCATTTCATGGCTAATAAATCAAGTAAACTAAAGTTTACTGAAGAATTTTCTGGTTATTGAGTCATCTTTAGATGACTTTGGCTATTAGCAAAGAAATATGGCTAACGCCACGCTTCGCTATCATTTCCTTGCGGGCTATTGGTTTGTCATGCTGCTTTCATAATCTCTGCTTATGTTTTGCATTCTAAAACTGCAATAAACCTTTACAACCGTGAAGATGTAAAATTTTGGTTACATTACAGTAGTTTTCAAGTCTTCAGACTTCTCTTATTTCCCCTTTGCGCCTTTGCGTCTTTGCGTGAGATAAAAAAGTCATTCATGAAAACCACTGTAAACCAGCATTTAAAGTTTCCGACGATTTTATTAAGGTACTCAGCATGACAGCAACTACAACAAAGGCATCTTCCGCAGTTCCCAATTTTTGTGAAGGTATTCAATATTTTGGGGAAGCATTGCCAGATTTTGAAACTTATGGTGCAACGCCGGTGATAGAATCGGGCAAAGGTGCGATCGCTAATCCCAATGATACTACAGCAGTTTATCAAACCCTACTAGCTGCCGATGCCCTGCGCTACCTGACTCTACAAATTACTGGTAGTAAGGCTTCTGGACATCCCGGCGGTTTTGCCAGCCAAGCGGAAGCTTATGCAGCTTTGGTCATGCTGGGACATAAAAACATTATCACCGAAGTTGGACACCACGCCCCCGGTTTTTATAGTGCCATGTTTCTCGACCGTTCTTTAGAAGACATGGGCATTTCTACAGTACAACAATTGCGCGATCGCTTTCGGGAAAAACACGGTTTATTAGGACATTTATCCGGTTATATTCCTGGTATTCTCGCCCCTGCTGGTCCTTTGGGACAAGGACAACATTTTGCGATGTCTGCTGCACTGCTACACCGTGACAAACTCTTCCCCTTCACTGTGGGAGATGGGGGACTCGGTGAACCCTACATCATGAGTGCAATGGCGCATTTTCACACCGCTTACCCCAATGTAACCAACTTCCTACCTATCCTAGTTTGGAACGGTTACAGCCAAGAACATCATAGCATGGTATCTTTAAAAACTACCGATGAAATGATCGCTTATTGGAAAGGTAACGGTTTTGCCGAAGTTATCATCGTTGATGCCAAAGAATTTGACGACCAACATCAACCGGGAGATTACGTAGATAGTACCATTTTCTCCTTCCAAAAACGGTTAGAATTTACCAAAGCGGTATTATTAGGCGTTGATAAAGCTGCCCGTTCTGCTTTGAGTGGCACATTAACGGTATTTATCATTAAACAACTCAAAGGCGCGGGTGTTCACGCTTTAGGGGCAAAATCTCACAACCTCTATCCTCAAGATACCTTAACCGCTCCTCACATTGTCACAGCCTTACAAAAACGCGCTTTACCTGTAGAAGCATGGCAAACAGTCCGCACAAACGCCGAACGTGCCGGAGGTGGACCCGCAGCGAAAACTGTAGTTACAGAATTTGAATTACCTTTAGCAGACATCGGCGAATTACCATTAGAAGAATATGCAGTTGGCGGAGATCCAAAAGTTTCCACAACCGCAATGGGAAGGTTAGTAGGAATAATCGGAAATAAAGATAAAAATTTCCTAGTAACTAACGCCGATGGTAACGCCGCTTCAGGAATTGGTAATATTAATGAAGCCTTAAAAATCATTCACCCCACAGCAGATGAAACCTATCATCAGGCTCCAGGAGGTCAAGTTTACGAGCCTTTGAGCGAAGATGCTTGTGCAGGTTTAGCAGTGGGTTTATCCTTAATGGGGGCGAGAAGTTTGTGGTGTTCCTATGAATCTTTTGCCATCAATGGTTTACCAATTTGGCAAACAGTCACCCAAGCAATGGCAGAATTAAGAAGAAAAACACCGTCAACTATTACCTTATTTACTGCCGGTGCATTAGAACAAGGTCGCAACGGTTGGACACACCAAAGACCAGAAATTGAAGCTTATTTTGCTTCGATGATGAGAAATGGTAATGTATTTCCTGTTTTTCCCCCCGATGCTAACAGTATTCAAGTCTGTTATGATTGGGCTTTGGGAACAAAAAATAAGGGAATTGTCATTACTGCAAGTAAGTCACCTTTACCCATTAGAACAACTTTAGAACAAACAAAAGAAGGGTTAGAAAAAGGCGCGATTTTATTACATGAAGTTGCGGGAGGAAAACAGGTTGTATTTGCTGTAATTGGCGATATGACCTTAATTCCCGTGTTTGAAGCGGCGGCATTTTTAGAGACTGAAGGTATTGGGGTGAAGATAATTTCTGTTATTAACCCCCGGCGTTTATATCGTGCTAATGATACAGCTTGGGATACTTGTTCTGAACCTGATGGTGGGTTTTTGAGTGATACAGAATTTGATAGTTTGTTTGCTGGTGATGCGTTAATTGGTGTGACTGGTGGTGCAGGTGCGATGTTAGAACCTATTATGTTACGCAGTACCAGTAAGCGGGATATTTTCGCTTGGAAGCGTGGGGAAACTACCGCAAGTGCGGGTGAGTTGATGGCGTTTAATGGGTTGACTGCGGAAGCGTTGACGAAGCGGGCTATTGAGTTGGTGCATTAATTAAAACGCAGATGTACGCAGATGAACGCGGATGATTTGGCGTTTGTTGCGTACATTTGCGGTTTTTAGTTAAAAGTATTTTTTGTAGATCATTTTTTGTTAAGCAATAATTAAAAGAAAATCATGTTATAATCTTATAATAAATTCATATAAACTATTATGCAAATACTTTCTAAAAGCTTCGATAATAGAATAAAAGCACACAATATTTTAACAGAAATGCCTATTTCTGAATACTTAGAAATAGCTAGAAATATTATTGACAATAATCCTTTTCAAAGGAGAAAATTAAGATTATCTTCATCAATTTATAGCTTGCTAAAACAAGATTTAAAACAAGGTTGTACCATACCTCCTTTAGTTTTAGCTCTCAGTAATGAAAATATAGCTATTAATGATATAGATGAGAATAAATCTATCGATTATATTAATACCCATAGAGACAAATTAATCATTCTTGATGGTTTACAAAGAACATATACATTACTTGATTTAGCCAATGAATTAGATGCTAAAAATAATGAAAATAAGAGAAACTTTTATGATCACCAGTTAAGATTTGAAATCTATTTAGGTCTGAACAAAATAGGTATACTATACAGAATGTTAACCCTGAATACGGGTCAATCACCCATGTCTGTGAGGCATCAAATAGAAATACTTTATTCAAATTATCTTGATGAAAATATTCCTGAAGGAATACGACTTGTAAGGGAAGTTGATGAAGAAACACCTCATCAAATTGGTGAGTATAGATTTAATGATGTAATAGACGGTTTTACTTCCTATATTCTTAGAGATGAGTCTAGTTTAGATAGGAGAGACTTACTTGAAAGTATCAAGAGTTTAGAAAAACTGGCACTAGAAAATCAAGATAAGGATTTATTTCAAAATTACATCACAACCTATAATAAGTTTGTTGAAAAAATCCAAGAATTGGCAGGTGATTGGGAATTTAATAATGAAGAAAGCAGCTTATCAGGAAATCCTTTTGGTTCTAGCGTAGGTACAACTAACGTATATAAAATATTTACTAAATCGCAAGTAATGACAGGTTTCGGTGCTGCTGTGGGATTTTTGAGAGATAAAGAACTCATTAATTCATTTGATGATATAAACCTGTATATTGCCACTATTCAAGTTACCAATAATAATGAGCATTTTCTTGATAAATTAGTTTTAAATTTAGATGATATCAGTAAAACGGCTCGAAAAATTGGCAATTCTCAAAGAATGTATTTTTACTACTTGTTTAGAGAATTATTTAGTAGTGCTAGTGACTCATTTTTATCAATAGATAAGTCAATAGAATCTGGTTACAAAAAATATAAATTAAATGAGTAATTTTTGTCTATGCCTCTCAAAATCAAAAATGAACTTGCCAGCATACCATATACTTTGACAGAAGTTATACCCAAATTTAATGATAGTCAATCTTGCTTTGAACTCTCTGATTCAAATGATTTTAAAATAGACGTTGACTATATTTTAACTCCATATCTTGATTATGTTCCTGAAGATTATTCATTATTTGTAATGAAATCATTGGAACTAAATAGAGAAAATGACATTTTTCAAGTGTATGATAAAGATGCTAATTTAAGAATTGGTTGGGTATTTCCTATTCAAGCTATTGTATCTAATAAACATGGATGTGCAAACAATAAGCATTTTTTAAAATATGCTTATGTTGCCTTTTACAAACTATTAATCAATAAGGAAGAATATGATCATTTTATTCCATCTTTTCAAAATGCCGACAATTATATGCTGACAGATTTTTATGGAGATGATATAATCATATTAATTTTATCTAATTCCCAAATTCAAAATATTGATAATTTTCATATTGATAACTACTTGACTTCCTTATATTCATATAGTTATTATTACTGTCAACCAACAGAGAATTTAAAACAGATTAATAATTGTCAACCAACAGAGGATTTAAAAGAAATCAGAAATAGAGCTAATTTACAATCTTTTGGTAATACTAGACTGATAATTCAGAGAAAGTCACAGTATTTACAAGGAGAGGCTTATCTTGATAGACTTTTCAAAAGTTTATTGAAAACTGAAGAAAATCCTTTAGTTAGATTTTACCTTCTTTACCAAGTAATTGAATTAGTTATAGAGATAATTTTTGAAAAAAGTTTTTCAGATATAATCAATAATTTTCAGAATAATGCAGATAAAAATATATATGAACTTAAAGAATCAATTACAAATATTTCTAGTGAAAAAGAAAGAATATCTAAATTAATAGCTGCTTTAGAAAAAAAATTTGATGCAGTTAGTAAAACAAATTTACATCTGCTTTGTAATCAATTACTTACAGCATTTAATAGTGATAACAAAAATAGTTTGCCTTTAGCTTTATACTCTGTCAGAAGTTTAATTGTTCATAAATTTAGAAATTTACCAGAGAAAGATTTACCAAAACTTGAACAAATTAATAGAGAATTTGAAAATATTGTAATTAAAATAATCTTAAATTTTGAAGAAATAAGTATTAAGTAGTAAGTAAGGTTGGGTTAAGGGATGTAGACGTGGATCAACTTGCCGTAAACTAACCCAACATACTAAAAATTGTGATGGGTTTCGCTGTCGCTCTACCCATCCTACAAACTGATTTGGTGTAATATATATAGTGTGAGCCTTGGGTACTCCTTGGAGCATAAAATTGGATGCGGTCTGCAAAACGTGAATAACGATAAATAGGCTTGCTTACAATTTAGAGTTCCCGACCCCAAGGTAAGAATTTTTTTAAATTGAATAACCGCTTTTTGAATTATGGGTGAATTTGTGGATGGTGCAGGTGCGATGTTAGAACCTATTATGTTACGCAGTACCAGCAAGCGGGATATTTTCGCTTGGAAGCGTGGGGAAACTACCGCAAGTGCGGGTGAGTTGATGGCGTTTAATGGGTTGACTGCGGAAGCGTTAACGAAGCGGGCTATTGAGTTGGTGCATTAATTAGAACGCAGATGTACGCAGATGAACGCGGATGATTTGGTGTTTATTGCGTACATTTGCAGTTTTGATTAAGGTATATATATGATTAGCTTAATAGATTAATCAAAAATAGCTAATCTTGTATTAGGAATAGAATAATTATTAAACATAAATTAATTATTAAATTTGATATTTTAAATTAAAATAATTAGAATATTAATATTCAGATATTCATGATTTAAAACAAGAAAACTGTATGAACGACTTTGAAAAACTTACGATCCTTATAGGCTCATATAAACTTGATCCATCTGATAAGTGTTATCACGAGATTGAAAACATAATGATTAGTTATCAAGCCAATACGCCTGATATAGTTAGAGAAAATATGGAACATAAATCTATACAAAAAATTATGGAAAATCCAACAACAATATCTGATGATATAGTTGAGAGTCTAATTGATGCGTTCAGTAATTTTATAAACTATCCAACAAATGCTAATGCTGATAGTTTTAAGCGTATAATGCAAGAATATAAAACAAGATTTAATGCTAACAATTAATACTATTATGTCATAATTTCTCAAGAGTCTTTATGTTCTGGACAATATGCTTTTTCTGCTGCCAGTTGTATCTTAATATTTAAAATTACAATTACAAGATCTATATCTGCTGATTGTTCAGCTGTAAGCTTACCTTGAGTGATTAGTTCTACACCAGCTAGAGATTGATTTTTCCATAGATGATTTTTCCGTATCTCTTCTTTATCTAAGCCTTTAGTTAATAATTTGCAGTATTCTATACCTTCTTGTCTGGCTTTATCCCAACCATATAGTTCATTAAAAATTTTCTTGTGTCTTGTATTTATTTCATTACTTTTGCTACTATTCAAAAGTTCATTGAGTCTATTATCAAATTCCGAATTTGGATTAGAACAGCCGTAGTTAATAATTAACAGTAATAGAATTAGATTAAAACGTTGGACATATTTAATCAGCATTTTTATCAGTAGAGCGACATAATTAATCCGCTTAAATTAACATATCTCTTATATGTAGTCAACAGTATTGTTGTTTAAGGATATAGTCAGAAAAGCTACTTATTCCAACGCAAATTAAAACTAACGCACTCCACAGGCTAATAATCACGAATAGTTTTTTCCACCAATGGCAGAAAATGACAAAAACCGCCATGATATAGAAAACAACATTCAGAAAATCACCTCATGAAAAGTATGAATATTTCCTTACCTGACACCATGCGAGCTTACGTAGAAGAACTGGTCGCGCAAGGTGGTTACAGCAGTGTCAGCGAATATTTTTGGGAATTAGTACGACAAGACCAAAAACTCCAAAGCAAATGAACAACTACAAACCCTGCTTTTAGAAAGTTTGAACTCTGGAGAAGCTACAGAAATGACTGCACAAGACTGGGAAGATATTCGTCAAGGTGTACGTTAGCAGTGATGTTTACAATCGAGAAAGCATATTCATCACAGATGTATCTACCAGTTTATAAGATATCTGTTTATTTACATATTTCATAATAGAATCCATAATTTCTTGTTGTAAAATTTCACATAATACTTGTTTATTACCTTCCTTTAGTTCTAATACTAACTCTTGAGTTTTCAAAGAGATATCTTTCATAGTATCTTCTTCAGGTAAAATTACAGGGGTTTTTAAAACATATTTAGCAGAATTATTAGCAGATGGATTAATAGATTTTAAACATACCCAAAAAACCGGAGAATTACAATAAGCTAATAGAAAATATAAATCAATAGAAGATTTAGGAAAAATTCCTACTATAGATTGGTCAAAAAGACTTTCTTCAATTAATGCTGCTGTAGGACGTTTAGATGTTACCATTGGAAAACCAATTCCTGTTTTAAAGTAGTAAGAAGAATTTTGAAACCTTGATTTTTTATTATTTTTATAATGTTGAATTGCTTCCAAACTCCAATCTACATACCATTGAGTAGGTTTAATAAAATGAAAACCACCACCTTTGAGAATAGGAATAAAATGTTTAACTCCTGCTATTCCCTGTAAAGGATGTTGTAATGTGGAAGGTGTAGATTCAATAGTATTAGAATCAACAAATAAATAATCGCTAGAACCTTTAACAGAAATTGATGCTTTACGCAAGAATATTTTATCATTTCCTGAATAAAAACCTGTTACACAGTCAGCAATATCAGCCATTTTAGTTACATAACTTGAGATTTGTGTAACAACTGAATCATGACGTGATATAGGAATCGATAAAGATTCACTCTTGAGAATATCTTTTTGTAGAATAGACTTGTAATTGTTTTGATTTAACGATAAATGTAAATCTGCAATTTTATCAATAAATCTGATAGCAAACGAGTGATTAGATTGTGGTTTTTGGGAATATATAGAAATAATACAAAGACCAGCATAACCAAAGGAAATACCAGGAAATAAAGATGAACGAAAAACATCTATACTTTCAATAGTAAAATCTTCTAGAAGATAACGCCTAATATTAATATGACTGTGAAGATATAAAAAAGTGTCAGGAATAATAAATACAAGTTGTCCTTTTTCTGCAAGCAATTTGAGACAACGTAGCAAAAAAATAGTATAAGTTTCTCGAATATAAAATCCTGGATATTTTCTTTTTAATTCTGTACGACGCTCATATTCTTGCCAACCTCCATAGGGAGGATTACCTAAAATTTTGGTAAATTTATGACCAAAAGATTCACATAGGTCTAAATCTGGGCAAAAAATTGTGTCACGCTCTCTTATCTCTACATTTTTAAATTGGCTAAACTTTAATCTGAGTTTTTTTGCATATTCAGGGTGTAATTCATAAGCAACAGATGATATATTTTTATTCGTTTGAAGTGCTGCTTCTAAAAGATGTCCTTCTCCAGCAGATGGTTCAAGTAGTTTATCATGATTGTCTAGTTTCAAAAGTGAAACCATATAAGAAGATAAAGATTGATCTGATGTAAAATAAGTTTGGTATTGATCTTTAGATTTTGTTTCTATTGCCATTGTAAATATCCCATTAAATTAGATTGCTGAAAATCACTAACTGTTTTTACTAATAAATCATTTTGCCAATCAATATTTAAGTTAATCCAATTTTGAATATCAAATCCAGTAAAATCTCCAATTTTTTGATATGCTTCATCACCACAATAAGCATCCCAAACATCAGAATTTTTTAAAATCCTAAAATAATTATTATTTAGATATTCCTTAGCACGAACAAGTAAAACATTATTATATTCATCCTCTAAATTGCGATAAATAGTTGCTACCATAAGCAGTCTGTTAGTATTTCCTTTCTCATTTGATCCAAATCCACTTTTAAAATCTATATTGAATTTTTTACCTTTAATAATAGCATGAAAATCTAGCTCAAGACTTATCTCACCAGAATCAACTAATAACCAAACTTTTTCATAGTAATTAATAAGTTCATTTCTCTGTGCTTCAGATATTGGCAAAGTATCAATATACTTTTTAATTTCACTTTTTAGATTTTTTCTCACTTCTGAAAAAAGAGGTGGTACAAAAGAAGCTAATTCTGCTGTTTTTGGTGGGTACAAAAATGGTAATCTCACAAAATCTTCCCAAAGTTCGCCAATTCTTCGAGAAAAATCCATATAGTCATAAGGTCTCACTTCATGACGTAAATCAAGCATTACTACATGAGCGCAATAAGTTGTAAAAAGAAGTGAAGAAATCTTATCTTGATCATTCCAGTTATTACAATCAGCATTTTCAATAATTGTATGTAAAAAATCATGTTTAGTTTTGTTGATTGCTTTATTTATATGAGAAGCTATTTTTTTAGGATATTTATTTCCAATTTCTCTTCTTATTTCAGCTAGTTTTTCATTTCCTAATTCCCTGAAATGTGCCAATAGTTTAGATTTGTTTTGTGTGTTGTTTATAGTTATTTCAAATGTCATAATTTTAATTTTGAGTAATGGATACAAATACTGAAAAAAAGTTACCACAAAACATACTAATTTTATCGAAACCGTAATATTATTTAATATAATGAAAAATATAATCTATAAAGTATTCATTGAGTTTAATACAACATCACCCAAACCACCCAACCATCACCAACCATCACGAATAGTTTTTTCTACCAATAACAGAACATGACAAAAACCGCCATAATATAAACAAGTAGATTTAATAAATCACATTATGAAAAGTATGAATATTTCCTTACCTGACACCATGCGCGATTATATAGAAAAGTAGCGCAAAGAGGTTACAGCAGCGAAGGGTGAATATTTTCGGGAATTAGTGCGACAAAACCAAAAACTCCAAAGCAAAATAACAACTACAAACCATGCTTTTAGAAGGTTTGAAATCTGGAAATACAACAGAAATGACAGCACAAGATTGGGAAGATATTCGTCAAGCAGTGCAAGGATAGAATAAAATTGATACTAGAATTATTAAAATTTAGCACCGGGAGCAAATTTGCATCAAGAGGACATAATTTATCAACAAATTATAGCAATTGCCAGAAGTTACGGAATATTTGATTGTATCCCCTGCGCTAGAGCAATCAAAGAATTTTTAATTAGACAAGGTATTCATGGCAAACATATTAAACTAGATACAAATTCTCAAGATCCCATTTATGGCAGAATTTATGATGATAGTATTGGAGAATTGATTGCTACTACTGGTCATCATGAAGGTGTTATAATTGAGATCAATGGGGTGGAAATTGTTGTTGATAACATCCACCATCAAGGAATTACGCGATTAGACTGGATACAGAATCTCTATTCACCTATGTTAGATGCAGGATTAGAGTTTCAAATCACAGAAACATACTTTTAACCTAGAAAATTAGGGAGTTAAATATGGATAATCTCTACAAATTACTGCAAAAAATTAAAAAAAGACCTGCAATGTATTTAGGTAAAAACTCTATTTTTAGCCTCCAATCTTTTTTAGACGGCTACTATTTTGCTCGTCGAGAAATTGGTATTCCCTTAACAGCAGAAGAAACCGAATTTCAAGATTTTTTACAATGGATAAGACAGAAATTTAATGTAGAAACAGGTCAATTATGGTCAAGTATTTTGCTTTTCCATTCAGCCGATGAAAAAAGCGCAGTAGATAGATTTTTTACCTTGTTTGAAGAATTTAGTCAACAACAGAAAAATCATGAAACAGCAAAAATTAATGAAGTAGCATCTTCAAGTTGATAATACCAATTATTTGGTACTTCAGCACTCAAATTATCACACATCCAACGATAGGAGTTTTCAATTTCTTGAAATGCAGTAGGTTGAATAATAACTTGATAATTCATGAGCGAGGAGGAATATTATATTTTGTTTGTAAGGTTGCCAAAGCTTGATCCGCAGGAATCCCTTCACCGCGCTCAAATTCATCTAATCCTTTACGAATACCTACTATTGTTTCTAAGTAATCTATTCTTTCTAACAATTCTTGATAGGAAACTGGGGGTTTTTGTGGTGCTGTTTTGAGTGATTGCAAAAAACCAAGCACATCTTCTAAAAGTTCGCTGGGTGTGTTGTCAATTTCTTGTAACAGTAATTCTTTGATAGTCATTACAGTTAATAAATCTGATTGATATTTTTATTATAGCAATTATTTTCATGTTTTATATGGATAAGTTAATTGTTTTTATTACAACTAAAGTAAGTAAGTTAGGTTGACACAAGAAAACCCAACATCACCCAAACCACCCAACCATCACCAACTATCAGGAATTATTAGGTTTTGGAGACAATAACCGAGCAATTCATGTAGTTTGTTCACCCAAAAACGAATATCTAGCAATTATCACCGCTTACATTCCCGAACCAACACAATGGTCATCTGATTTTAGGAGGAGAATTTAAAATGGAATGCTTATATTGTAAAGGTAAAATGCACCGAGGAACAGCCCCTTTTACTATTGATAGAAAAGGCTATCATATCTCTTGGGATGCCATTCCTGCATGGGTTTGTGAGCAGTGCGGTGAATCACTTTTTGAAGCTCGTGAAGTTGAATTAATTCAAGAAGCACTGACAGTTTTAGACCGAGAAACAGAAGTTTTAGTAAGTTCATAATTACGTTAGTTATTAGGTTGGGTTGACACAAATAAACCCAACATTACCCAAACTAACCAACCATTACTAAATAACATGAATTAAAAAGTTATAAACACTAAAAATATCAAAATCAGCTATACTACTAATAGTATTACCCTGGTTAGGATATGGCTAAAATCTCAATTTCATTGCCAGATGAACTACTAAATTACATTGACCAAAAAGTTGATAACCGTAGTGCATTAATTGAAAGTCTCTTGAAACAATGGCAAGAAAAACAACAAAATGAAGCACTAGCGGCAGCTTGCGCCTTGGTTGATGAATTAGAATTAGGTTGGGAAAGTGAATGGCAAAACATAGCGATTACCGAATGGGAAGCATCTGGATCGTAACATTTGACCCATCGGTAGGTACAGAAATTCAAAAAACTCGTCCAGCACTGATAATTTCTGGAACTTTGTTTAACAACCAACGCAGCAAAGTCACAGTTTTACCTTTTACTTCTGCAAAACCTAATAACCCCCGTATTTCACCAGCAGTAGTAGAAGTACCTGCATCAGCACAAAACGGACTTTCTGTAGATAGTCTTTTGATATGTGTTGAACCGATGACTTTTGATAAAGTTCGTTTAACGCAACAATTAGGAGAATTAGAAGCAGAATTATTAGAAAAAGCGCAAAATATTTTGCGGCGATACCTGAGTTTAAATAATAGTTAATTGTAGTAAGTAGGTTAGGTTGACGCAAGAAAACCCAACTATTAAATTAAAAAAAGACCTCCCAAAAAAACCGCTATGAAATTTCAAGTAATATTCACCTATGATTCAGAATACGAAGGTTACATTGCTGAAGTACCAGAACTTCCTGGTTGCGTCAGTCAAGGTAAAACCTTAGATGAAGCAATTACAAATATCAAAGATGCTATAAAAGGCTATCTTCATGTATTAGAAAAACATGGTAAACCCTATGTACCAAAAGAATCTCAATCTTTTGTAGGAGAAGTATTAGTATAAATGGGACGTTTATCAAATATCTCCGGTAAACAAGCAGTCAAAATCTTTGAAAAACTGGGCTATGTTGTAGACCATCAAACCGGAAGTCATATCATACTTTGGCACGAATCAAAACCTATTTTATCAGTTCCTAATCATAAAGAACTAGCACCAGGTTTATTGAGAAGTTTAATTAGACAAGCAGGAATTACCGTAGATGAATTTTTAGAATATAAGTAGACTAATATCTAGTGAGTAGGTTGGGTTAACGCAAGGAAACCCAACATCACCAGCTATATAGAACAGAAATAAGCATTATCTAAGCATCTGTTAAAATAGGAATAATAAAGTTAACAACAATAATTATGATTGAATTACAACAATTGCAAGAACGAACTTGACCCCTGGACTCAAAGTTTAATAGGTGTAATTAGCTTAGAATCAGAAAATACATTATTATAGTAATAACATAATTCAAAAACAGGCAGTAACTATGGATATCAAACTTGCAGAAATATCTCAAGAAATTAACAGCTTACCCGAAGAAGCACAAATCTTACTACTTGATTTTATTCAGATATTAAAAAAACGTTATCCACAACCAGGAAATCATCATCAAGAAAAAACCATCTATGAGAAATTTGATGAAATTGGATTAATTGGTTGTTGTGCTGTGGAAGAAAATTTATCAACCACCTATAAAGAAGTTTTATCTAATACACTACCAAATAAATATGATAATCGTTGATACAGGATTTTGGTTAGCTCTCATTGACCAAACAGACACCTACCATGAAAGAGCAAAACAGGCTTTAAAAAAATGCAATGAACCTTTAATTACAACATGGTATGTTGTCACAGAAACCTGTTATCTTTTCCTAACTCGCAAAGGATTTCAAGCACAAATTACTTTTTTAAACAGTCTGCAACAAGAATTATTTACAGTCTTTAATTTAGGACCTCACCATACTCCGCGAATTATTCAGCTAATGGAACAATATGCTAATTTACCAATGGATTTAGCTGATGCTTCCTTAGTAATTTTAGCATAATATTTAGGACATGGGCGCATTTTTTCAGTAGATCAACGGGACTTTAATACCTATCGTTGGAAGCAAAGTTATCCTTTTGAAAATTTGCTGTTTTGAGCTAATTTATAGTAAGATAGTGATGTTTGCAGTTTAAAAAAGATTTAATAACTAACTAGGTTTCTTAACCATGAGTTATAATCAAAAATAAAGTCATAAACATAAATTTACTATGACTATCCAAACCTTAGACAAAACCACCACAATTTGCGAACAGCGATTTCTTCTACCTGGTTATTACACCTGGAAGGAATTTGAAATCATAGAAACCTTAACCGCAGATGCTGGAAACTTGCGGATAACTTATCTTGATGGGTGCATAGAATTTATGACACTTGGTGAACAACACGAAAATATCAAAAAAATTATCGCTATTTTGATAGAAGCATATCTCTTTGAAACAGGGATAAACTTTATCCCAGTCGGTAGTGCTACTCGTCGCGCAAAAGAAAAGAATGCTTCCTTTGAACCTGATGAATCTTATTATATCGGAGAAAAAAAATCCAATCCAGATTTAGCAATTGAGGTGAATATTACCAGTGGTAGTATTGATAAACTGGAAAAATATAAAAGGTTTAATATTACCGAAGTCTGGTTTTGGGAAAATGATCAATTATCTCTCTATCATCTGAAAAATAATAACTATGAGCAAATTAATCAAAGTGAATTATTACCAGATTTAGATATAGATTTGTTAGTAAATTGTGTTTTCATGCCTTCCATTATTGATGCGAGAACAGAATTTATTAAAGGTCTTAAACAGTAGTTTGTAGTAGTTTTTAGGTTGGGTTGACGCAAGGAAACCCAACAATAATTATAATAATGATATAAACATCAAATCTCTTCCTCAGTTCCGGCGTAGTTTGAAAAGCACTTGCTAACCGCAAAGCAATATTAGGTGTTACACTTGCACGTTCATTCACAATTTCTGAAACCGTTTTGCGAGACACACCCAAAATATTAGCCAATTCTGTCACCGTCATATTTAAAGGTTATTTTTGCCTTCATGCTTTCATTGGGATGCTCCCCAGAAAATACCCGTCATCAACAGTATGAAGATTTCCTTGGGTTAGGGGTTTAGCATTTCTGAACCCTAATATTCTTATCATACTTACAACTGATGACAAAGGGGACACAAATCTGGTGAAATAAAAATAATGTTGTCATAATGTTGTCATAATGTTGTCTAAACTGTAATCATGACAGATCGTGTATTAATACTAGGTGGAAGGGGACGCATTGGTAGCGCAGTTGCTAATGATATTCTCAGCCACACCCAGGCAAATATTACCATCACTGGACGTTCCCCAGAGACGGGAAAGGGTGTCAGCTTGTCTTCGGGAGGAAGAGAGCAATTTCTGATTTTAGATTTGAGTGAGGTGGAAAAATTACAAGAGGCGATCGCCAACTCTCACCTCGTTATCCACTGTGCAGGACCATTTCACTATCGAGATACCCAAGTTTTAGAAATTTGCATTGATCAAGGTGTCAATTATCTTGATGTTAGTGATCACCGTTCCTACACCCAAAAAGCCCTAAAATTACATGAAAAAGCTGTTAATGCTGGTGTCACCGCAATTATTAACACGGGTATTTTCCCTGGTATTTCTAACAGTTTAGTCCGTCAAGGAATCGAACAATTTGATTTACCAGAAAAAATACATTTAAGTTATTTAGTATCTGGTTCTGGTGGTGCTGGTGTTACAGTCATGCGAACCACTTTTTTAGGTTTACAACATTCTTTTAATGCTTGGATTAATGGCAAATGGCAGTTAATTAAACCCTATACTGATAGGGAAGAAATAAATTTTTCCCTACCCTACAAACGCAATGGAGTTTACTGGTTTGATATGCCAGAAACTATCACCTTACCCCATTCTTTCCCCACTGTCAAAACTGTAATTACTAAATTTGGTTCAGTTCCTGATTTTTATAACCATCTCACTTGGATAACCGCCCATATTTTTCCTAAATGGTTAATACAGAAGAAAGAAACCATTGAATTTTTATCTCATGTTAGTCATCGCATGACCGATTTTACTAATATCTTTACTGGAATTGGTGTAGCAGTACGCGCAGAAGTCACAGGAAAAAAAGATAGTAAAACAGCAGCTTATGTTTCTACATTAATCCATGAAAATACAGCCATTGCTTCTGGTTTAGGTACTGGTAGTATTGCCAAATTATTATTAGAAGGTAAATTGAAACACCCCGGAGTTTTACCTGTAGAAGCAGCATTAACTACAGATTTATTTAAACAAATAATGGAAGAAAGAAAAATACAAATTGGTTCTCATTGGGTAACAATACATAGGAGAGAATAGGAAGGATCAGGTAACAGAGGAGATGACGGAGATGGGGAGATAAATTAAGTCAAAAGTCAACATTAATAACTTCTGAATCCTGAATTCTGACTCCTGATATTAAAACTATTCAAACTCATCAATATAAATAGGTAGAAATAACCTCAAGATAGATTTTTTATACATATTTGGCATTTATGGTTATATTTGTTAATCTAGTAAGAAATCATTTTTAATCTTTTGTATTATGCCCAGCTTACCTACTCTGACAACTCCCCAATTTATCCAACGCTTCCAATGGTTATTCAACCCTTGGGGATTTATGGAAAAAAATGCCAAAGATTATGGTGATTTTTTCCAGACATATATTCTTGGTAAAGAACCAATTATATTTATTAGTCATCCCCAAGCAATTCAAGAACTTTTTGCAGCTTCTCTAGAAAAATTAGATGCTAGAGGTTCACAACTTTTAAAATCTTTTTTGGGTGAAAAATCTTTATTGTTGCTGAGTGGAACAGAACACCAACGTCAACGGCGATTATTAACACCACCATTTTATGGCGATCGCATGAAAGCCTATGGTAAAACTATCACTGATATTACCAAAGAAGTGATCAACAAATGGCAAATAGGTACACCATTTTCTGTCAGAGAATCAATCCAAGAAATTTCTCTAAAAGTTATTTTACATACAGTATTTGGCATCTGTGAAGGAGAAAGATTTAGAGAATTAGAAAAGCTGCTTTGTTCACTTTTGAATTTCGGTGATACTCCCCTACGAGCAGCCGTTAATTTTTTCCCAGCACTACAAGTAGATTTAGGAGAATGGAGTCCCTGGGGTTATTTTTTACGACAAAGGGAAAAAATTGATCAATTATTATATGCAGAAATTCAAGAACGCAGAGATCATCCTGATCCAAATCGAACTGATATTCTTTCTTTGATGATGTCAGCGCGAGATGAAAATGGTGAAGCCATGACCGATGTAGAATTGCGAGATGAATTAATGACTTTGTTAGTAGCAGGTCATGAAACCACAGCTTCCGCAATTACATGGGCATTATATTGGATTCATCATTTACCAGAAGTGCGAGAAAACCTGTTACAAGAGTTAAATAACATAGATGAAAATACAGATAAAAACGAAATTTTTCGCCTACCTTATTTAACTGCAGTTTGTAACGAAACTCTCCGCATTTATCCCATTGCCATGATTACCTTACCGAGAATTGTTAAATCACCAATAGAAATCATGGGTTATGAATTTCCCCCAGGTTCATGGTTAGTAGGCTGCATATATTCAACCCATCGCCGCCCAGATTTATATCCCGAACCAGAGAAATTTAAACCAGAAAGATTTTTAGAAAAACAATTTGCACCCTATGAATATTTACCCTTTGGTGGTGGAAATCGTAAATGTTTAGGAATGTCATTTGCACTATTTGAAATGAAGCTAGTTTTAGCCACAATTCTTTCACAATTAGATTTTCAATTAGTGAACAACATTCCTGTTAAACCCGTGCGTCGTGGTGTCACCTCAGCCCCTTCTGGTGGTAAATGGTTAGTGGCAAAAGGAAAAAGAGAAAGGGTAAAAACTACTGCGGGAGTTTAGTTATATTGGTAATTGGTAATTGGTAATTGGTAATTGGTAATTGGTAATTGGTAATTGGTAATTGGTAATTGGTAATTGGTAATTGGAAAAAATAAAATTGATTACCCAGTCACCAGTCACCAGTCACCAGTCACCAGTCACCAGTCACCAGTCACCAGTCACCAGTCACCAGTCACCAGTCACCAGTCACCAGTCACCAATTTACTTACCAATATTCGGCTTAAATTTTAAATAAGTACCTCCCAATCCTTCAACAATACTGCGGGTATTTGCATCTATCATTTTTTGATAGGTTTCTCCATCACTACCAGGTTTACCTAGTCCATCAATATAAAGTTGTCTATCAAAAAGTTTCACATTTGCTTTACTGGTAATAGGTTGAAGTGACATAAGATTAATTGTTGTATCTGCAAAAACTGTTGGTGCTTTTGTTTTTTGAATATATTGGGCTAAATTTTTCACTTTTGTATCTGTTAAATTATCTTCATTCCTAATATCTGCTAAACTACCTTTATAGGGAAAACCATAAGCTTTGACATAATAAATCATGGCTTCGTGGGTTGTTAGCAATTTGCGATTTTTATCAGGAATAGTGTCAAGTGTGGACTGAACCCAGTTGTTTAGTTTGTTTAATTCTTGGGTTAATTTACTGGTATTGCTACTATATTCTTTTCGATGTTGAGGTAATATTTTACTTAAATTACTATTAACTACTTCTGCCATTTTAATAGTATTTTTCACATCATGCCAAATATGTGGTTCAGTGAAACTTTTAGCATTTTTACGTAATCTTTCAGGTGTGGTGACAGCACGTTGAGCAACTGCTATTTTGGGTGCATTATTTTGAGCATTTTGAATAACTTTAATTAAAATTGGTTCAAAATTATAACCATGATATAAAATAAGTTTAGCTTGTTCAATGGCTTGAATATCTTCTGATGTCGGTTCATAAATACTCGGATTTAAACCAGGAGGAATTAAACAAGTCAAGTTTATTGTTTCTCCCGCAACTTGTTTAGTTAAATCACATAATACACTGGTAGTTGCCACTACTTGAGGAAGATTTTTGTTAATATTTTGCGTCTGATTATACTGAATATATCTGGTATTGAAATTGCGATTGTTGCAACCAGAAAATCCCAGGGAAATCACCAATAAGGCAATATTTAATAAATTCTTGTATATGATTTTTTTTGTCATAAATAACTGCTATTTCTAAATTAAATTTAAATCAAAAAATAGGGAGCATTCCAAATGTGTAAATTTATGTTGATCTAACGAAATAAAACGCTCCCAGATCCTGATATGATTGAACCACAAAGGGCGCAAAGGACACAAAGGTAAGAGGTTTTAAGAGATTTTTTAGTGTTGCTGGGGTTATTTTTTCAAAGTTGGGATGCTCCAAAAAATATTGTGGTGTTTTAAGAGCTAAATTAATCAAGTAGTAAAGGCACAGAAATGAGTAATACTGTGCCGGAATTTGGTTTCATAATTGCTAACTTGATTAAAAGTCAGCACTAGGTAATTTACCTTGCAACTTATGAAAATTAGATTGAACACAAGCACTACAACTGCAACCAATATTATTTAAAATTTGCTGGTTTTGTTGTTTGAAAATGGGTTTTGTTAATTCGGGAATTGGTTGTACAGATGCCGCTACAATCTGATCAGAAGTAGCTACAGTCTTCCATCTAGTAGATGCTTGTGCTGGACTTACTAGCAAAAACAAAGATGCTAAAAACAGATGACAAGCCAGAAAAATCAGTTTAGTTATGTTTTTAGTTATGTTCATAGTTCACCCTTAAAGGCTGCTGATACAGCATAACCAATTATTCAACATTAGTCATTAGTTTTTGACCAAATTAGTAGCTCTCCTTGTTCCCCACCAGCGGCTAAAAATTTACCTTGGGGATGCCAAGCTAAAGTAGAAAAACCACCACGTACACCTGTGAGAATTTGCGATACTTCAAAATTCTCGTTCCATAAACATAACCACCCATCAGCACCAGCAGAAGCAAGTATATAACTTTGGGGTGCATAGGCGATCGCATTAATTATATCCACATGATTGGTTAAAATTCGCGCTTCCCAACCTAAAGATTCATCCGCTGATTTTTCCCAAACTACCACACCTTCCACACTGGAAGCAGCTAAAAGCGGCGCACCTGTAGCAGTTGTAAT
This sequence comes from Sphaerospermopsis sp. FACHB-1094, assembly GCF_014696195.1. Classification (NCBI taxonomy): domain Bacteria; kingdom Bacillati; phylum Cyanobacteriota; class Cyanophyceae; order Nostocales; family Aphanizomenonaceae; genus Sphaerospermopsis; species Sphaerospermopsis sp. FACHB-1094. The sequence goes on from NZ_JACJPT010000013.1 coordinate 82,243, forward strand.
TTCTGACCAAGCTAACTGACGAATTTTACCTGGAAAACCACGCATAACCCAAGGATCAGGATTTTCCCATTCTAAAACGGTGACGCTACGATCCATATTTCCTGACGCTAAATATTTACCATTAGGTGACCAAGCCATTGCTACACTAACTGTACCCATAGCTAAAATATACGGTTCATCATCCCAATCTTCACTATTCCAAATTTTCACTCCTTTATAACCACTAATAGCTAAATATTTTCCATCTTTACGCCAATCAATTCCTAAAATTGATGAATTTTCAAAGTTAAGAGTGACAACAATTTCTTCTGTTTCTACATCCCAAACTTGCACATAACGCCCTAAACTAAAAGCTAATAGATTATTAGTATGATTCCAAGCTAATTTATCAACCCAAGCAGGGGCATTTTCTAAGGTTTTAATTAATTGATTTTCTCGCCAAATCTTTACTTTTCCATCTTGTCCACCCACGGCTAAATATTTACCATCAGAGGAAAAAGCTACACAGTCTATTGATTTACCTGTAGTTGTTTGTAAGTGAGTAATTTCGCAATTTTCCCAGATTAAAACTTCTCCCGCAGCAGATATTACAGCCAGTTTTTCACCTGTGGATGACCAATTTAGAGAGGTGATATAATCTGCAAAATGACCTGAATAGTAGGTTGTAAATTGTTGAGGTTTGTTAGTTGTAAAATTCATATATTAGGTAATTGGTGACTGGTGATTGGTGATTGGGAAAAGTCTTTTTCTCACCATCTCTATTATCAGGGTTTAGCACTGCTAAACCCCTACGAATCCTGACTTTCTACAAATCCTGACTTTCTAAACAATACAAGCCAGAAAATCTTGTTTTAACTTGGCTTCATCTAAATTACGTCCAATAAAAACAAGTTCATTTTTTCTGGTTTCATTCTCTTTCCAAGGTCTATCTGCTTTACCATCAAAAATCATGTGTACACCTTGGAAAACAAAGCGGTTATCTTCACCAGCAATGTTTAAAATGCCTTTCATGCGGAAAATATCAGTTCCTTTGGTGCTAAGTAATTCTGACATCCAAGCATTTAATTTTTCCCCATCTATTGCACCTGATTCTACTAAAGCTATAGAATAAACACTTTCATCATGTTCATGGGCATCTTCACCTAAGAAGTTAGGATCAATTTCTAAAGCGCGTTCTAAATCAAAGGCATTTACCCCCAATAAAGCATCCATTGATAATTCAGAATTTCGGGTGCGGTAAATTTTCGCCATTGCATTCATTGAACGAATGCGTTTTTCTAATTCCTCTAAAATTTCTGGTGTGACTAAATCAGTTTTATTTAATAAAATCACATCAGCAAAAGCAATTTGTTCTTGGGCTTCGTCTGCTTCCCAATGTTGCCAAATATGTTTGGCATCTACCACTGTAACTACTGCATCTAGTGATAGTTGACTCTGCATATCTTCATCAACAAAGAATGTCTGAATCACAGGTGCAGGATCGGCTAATCCGGTGGTTTCAATTACTAAATGATCAAATTTATCCCGGCGTTTCATCAAATTACCAATGATGCGGATTAAATCACCACGCACTGTACAACAAATACAGCCATTGTTCATTTCAAATATTTCTTCATCTGCATCAATTACTAATTGATTATCAATGCCTACTTCCCCAAATTCATTGACGATAACTGCTACTTTTTTACCATGTTGGTAGGTGAGAATATGGTTGAGGAGGGTAGTTTTTCCCGCACCTAAATAGCCAGTTAAAACGGTTACGGGTACGGTATTTGCTATTTCTGAAGTCATCATAATTTTAAGGCAATTTTTAGATAATTTGATGATTGGTTCGTTGGCTATCAACAGTTAGGAGTCAGCTTTTTAACACTTATGTCAAAAATTCTTGTTTGCCATCTAGCAGTTAACCCAAATATTCTGACTCCTGACTCCTGACAGTCATTGAGAATCATTCTCTGTTTAACACATATTGGTTAAAAATGGCAGTATTGCATCAAAAACAATTGCTGGATATTCCTCATGAAGTCCCAAAGTACCAGGAATAATCACGCTGGTAATTTTTGGTAACTTTGCTAAAGCGTCCATTTCTTGCCGTGATTTTGGTGGACTAGACGCGCCTATAAATGCAATGATGGGAACGTTTACGGACTCAACCAAGGATAAAAATTCCGCTTGACTGTGAATAGTATCAATGTTGCCAGTGACAAAGGCCGCAGATGCAAATCTGGCATTTGGTTGTTGGGTGGTTTGCCATTTTTCGGCGATAAATTCGGGTGTAAGTTTAGTTGTATCAGTGAAAACGTGACGGCGATACATCCAACTTAAAAAGGATGGGGTAGTGTTTAGCTTGTAGAGTGCTTGACCGAAAATAGGCGATCGCACCATCCCCCGCACCATAGCAGCTATATTGGCATTTGCCCCCATTGTTGGCAAGGGTCCGCGCCAAGTCGGTGCTAACAAGACAATTTTAGAAATAGCTTCTGGTTGTTTAAATGCCAGCTTTAATACATAACCAGTAGCATGACCAGCAGCAACCACAATAATTGGAGTATTAAAAACAGATTTCACAAAATCTGCTAAAAATTGCTCATATATGGCGGGATTGTAATCTAAACTCAAGCGTGAACTTTCACCAAAACCCGGCCAGTCAATAGCAGTAACCTGAAAATGGGTAGAGAGTAACTTGGCAAGTTCTCCCACTTCTCCCCGTGTGGAAACGCTACTAAAAGCAGGAAGTAATAAAAGTGGTGAACCCTCCCCTATGGTTTCATAAACCACCCGCAACGGCTGATTTTGCCAATTCCAGGGAAATTCTTTAACTTCACCAGCAAATACACCAGTAGTAGATAAAGTCGTCATTGGTGATTGGTAATTGGTAATTGGTAATTGGTAATTGGTTATTTTCTCCGATACAAAAAAGCTAACTAATGCTAACAAAAGTTGGCTTTTTCTTCCTGTTTCACCCTAGCAGTGTCGGCACTATCTAGTCCACAGGCTAACACGATCAATCTGACCGCTTCTTGTTTTAAATTAATCGCAGCGTTTAAATCTCTGTCAATCTCAAAGCCACA
>NZ_JACJPT010000130.1:0-13790 GCF_014696195.1 Sphaerospermopsis sp. FACHB-1094
ATTCCCAATTCCCAATTCCCAATTCCCAATTCCCAATTCCCAATTCCCAATTCCCAATTCCCAATTCCCAATTCCCAATTCCCAATTCCCAATTCCCAATTGTCAATTATCAATTGTCAATTATCAATTAACAGTGCCAATTGGAACTCAAAACAAAGGTAGATGTCTATAAATAAAGCAATCATTAATAGTTCGTCAATAGCAACTAAGATTGCTATATGTAGCAAGCACCAAGGTATTTAGGAACTCAGTTGATAGCGCAGTGTGCCGTAAGCCACTGACAAAACTAAGACATACACAGACTTTCCACTCTGTCCCCAGTCACAAGAAAATCGCCGAAAGGCACGGAAGCCACTTGGCTATCTTACAGTGGAGGAAGTGCCAACGGCGAATTTATTCGCCGTGAATATGATATGATTGGACTGCGAGTAGGAATAACCATCTACACGAAGAAGTATTTTGATAAGGAGAAACCCCTGATTTATCTCGTCTCGGCATTTGACCGCAGCCTGGGTAAACAAGCAAAGGCAAATATGGAGTGTAATACCGCCAAAATTTGATGGACTCGGAAAGCAAAGAAACATAAAAGTAAACGCAATTGCAATACCTGTCGTACTGGTAGTTGTTTTGAGCGCGTAGGGGGATAATTGACTATCCCTTTTGAGCAAGTCTTAAAGAATCTGCGTGTCTTTAGACCGCAGAGTGTCAAACACAAAACCTGCTCATCAGCAGTTACTAGGGGTGAGAGTTAAATCTAAAACTCTTGGAACTTTCCCTTTCAATACTATTATTATGTCGGCAAAGCTCAAATTTCTTTTAATTTTGATACTCAGCATCTTTGCCACTGCTGCTGGGGTTTATGTGATGCAGCGACAGCCTTCTGCTTTGATGACTGGAACTGCTAATGGACAACAGCAGCAGTTATATGTAGAACAAGATTCATCAGCATTGCTGACTTATCCTGAACGTTCTCATTATAAAACTATTCCTTTAGAAAGTATCAATTCTATTCTCCAAGGCAGTGACCCTGCTACTCTGGCTTTAAATATTCTAGATGATGTGAAATCTATAGAGGTCAAGCCGCAAGTAGAGGTAGCTTATCCCCAACCAAACCAAGCTTTAGTGACAATTACAAAACTCAATCCAGTAAAAAATAATTCAGTTAATTCAGTAAGTGCAATTAAATATCGAGTAGAGATGAGCCGCTTTGGGCGATCGCTCTTGGTTAGTTCACCCCCAGTCTGGGAAATTATCTGGGCTGGTTCTCAAGTCCAATGTTTCTCAAAAACTCCAGCCCAAAATAATTTGACCCAAAACTGTGATTAATTGGGAATTGGGAATTGGGAATTGGGAATTGGGAATAAATAATTATCTATTCACTGTCACCTGTCACCTGTCCCCAGTCCCCAGTCCCCAGTCCCCAGTCACCAGTCCCCAGTCACCAGTCACCAGTCACCAGTCCCCAGTCACCAGTCACCAGTCACCAGTCCCCAGTCCCCAGTCACCAGTCACCAGTCCCCAGTCACCAGTCCCCAGTCACCAGTCCCCAGTCACCAGTCCCCAGTCACCAGTCCCCAGTCCCCAGTCACCAGTCACCAGTCCCCAATAACTAAACATCTCCGCGAATTTCTTCGACTACACCATCACGGAGGACAATTTCAACTTGCATTTTACTAATGAGGTTGTCTCCAGTTTCTATCTTGAAAAAGCCTTCCATTTGAAATTGGTTAACTTCTTGATCTAACTCCAGATACTGCACTTGCTGAAGGTTTTGTAGTAATTGGTTTTTTTGCTCTAGCAGTTCACTTTTCTTTTGATTAACCTGAAGTTGGATATTGTCAATTTGTTGTATGGTTTGGGGTCCTGGTGGTTGTAAACTCTGTTTTTGAATGGCGGTTATTGCTCTTTGTCCTTCGATGTCTAGCTGTTGCAGTTGCTGATCTAGTTGGTTGATCTGCGCTTGCAGTTGCTGTTGTACTTCCTCTTTCCAAAGAGGAGTAACAATAGCTTTGACGTTAACGACGCGCTTTAAAAGTAATTGAGGGTTGGATACATCCATAAAAATTTTACGTTCACTCTGATAGTTTGCAAGTGGAGTTATTTGGCAAACATTCCGTCATTGACGCTCCCCGCCTTAAAAAGACGGGGATTCTTGTTTTAATGAGCAACCTTACCCAAACTTGTTACCAAATCTGGGTAGAGGGTCATCTCTCCACAAGCGTTAACCCTTCGACTGCGCTCAGGGTAAAAGTTTCCGTCCGCCCGACGGTACTTAAATCATAGCAAGTCTGTTTTAGTGCCTTCGCCAAAATATTGATTGCCGCATTATGGTCACGCTCAAGAACGCACCCACAGTTACAAACATGAGTTCTCACTGACAGTGATTTTTTGACAATTTCTCCACAATTAGCACAATTTTGAGCAGTATATTGTGGGGCAACTGGTACAACCACACGCCCGTATATCTTCCCAAAATATTCTAGCCATTGAGTAAACAGCGACCAACTAACATCACTAATTGACTTGGCTAACTTGCTATTTTTAATCATATTTCTCACTTGCAGTTTTTCAAACGCCACTAAATCGTGAGATTTAACTACGCACAATGCTTGTTTTACAGCAAAGTCTTTACGCTGACGTGATACCTGCAAGTGTTTCCTAGCAAGACGGTTAATAGCTTTTTTGCGATTATTAGAACCTTTCTTTTTGCGACTAACTCTTTTTTGTAGCCGTTTCAAAGATTTTTCTGACTTCTGCAAATATCTGGGATTATCAACTTTATTCCCTTGAGAATCCGTATAGAAGCTATTTAAACCAACATCTAATCCAACCGTTTTACCTGTGGGAGTAGTGTCAATTTTTCGTTCTGCATCTACGCAAAACTGCACATAATAACCGTCAGAACGTTTAACTATTCTGACTCTCTTTATTTGCTTGATTTGGTAAAAGTGTAAATCCCAAGTTCCAATTAACTTTAGTTGACCTATGCCACATTTATCTATAAATTTAATGTGCTTACGGTCATCTAAAAGTTTCCATCCAGTTGATTTATATTCAACTGAACGGTTATTTTTTTGAAATTTAGGATATCCCTTTTTACCAGGGATTTTAGCTTGACAATTATCAAAGAATCGTTTAATTGCAAAAGCTGTTCTTTCTGCTGCTGCTTGTCTAGCCATTGAATTTAATTTCTCAGCAAAATCAAATTCCGACGCTAATACAGCAGTATACTTATTCAGGTCGTAGGGTTTAACATTTTGATTGTCCATCCAAAACCGTAGGCACTTATTACGAATGAACTGGCTTATGCGTATAGCCTCATCAATTCTTTGATATTGCTGTTTTGTGCCTTTGGCTTTGAACTCGAAAACAATCATCGTTAATTACCATCTCGACCTGTTGCAAAAATAGCATTATTTAGGGAAACTGTCAATCCCTAAGCAAATAAGTCAGGATCATGACTGCTCCACGCATGGGCAGTGCGTTCGCCTACATCCACTGCCTAAAGTACGATAAGTATCTCCACCAAGTTCCGATACTTTATCTCGGTGGTTTTGGCTCACTCAATTTTCTTATAATATCTCGATATCGTTCCATGACAACGTGACGACGAATTTTTAAGGTTTGTGTCATCATGCCATTTTCAATGGAAAAGGGTTCGAGAATTAGTGTGAATTGTCCAATTCTGTCATCGGCTCTGTAACCTGGACGGTTTTTGACTTCCCGATTCAATTCCTGCCGATATAAATCCTGAATTATTTTACTCTCTAAGTCAATTTTTTGACTGGTTGAGCCAGTATGATCATCTTGGGTGCTTAATTTCAAATTCTGACTTTCTGCCCATTTTTCTAAGGCTTCCAGGTTGGGAACAATTAAAGCTCCTAGACTGCGCTCGTCTTGTCCTACGAGCATAATTTGATCAATATAGGGCGATCGCAAACAAGCATCTTCTATCGGTTGCGGTTCAATATTTTCCCCGTTTGTCAAAACAATTGTATCTTTAGCCCTACCAGTCAGCACCAAATCATTTTGAGGTGTCACCCAGCCCAGATCACCGCTATCAAACCAACCTTCCGCATCTATGACTTTTTTTGTCGCTTCCGGATTTTTGTAATATCCTTGCATCACTTGTGGTCCTTTGAGCAACACCAAACCTCGTTTTCCTGCTGGTAAGGGTTGTCTCGTTTCTGGATCAACTATTCTAACTTCTGTTCCCGGTATTGGTTGCCCTGATGAACCCCGCAAATTTCGCCACGGACGACGGGCGTTTGTTACTGGTGAGGTTTCTGTTAAACCATACCCTTGTAAAATCTCTACACCAATAATTTCAAAAAAGTTGTCTATATGTCGGGGTAGCGCCCCACCACCACTAATGACTTGTTTTATTCTGCCCCCTGTGGCTTCTCGCACTTTAGCATAAACTAATTTTTCTCCCAGTGCTTGAAACGGTGACAAGGCTAATTTTACTATTTTCGCCCCTATTCGCTCCATATCTGAGGCATTAACATGATCTAAACTCAATCCCTGGGCAATGCGTCGCGCTGTGATATATTTCTGGCTCATGTCCAGTAAAAATTTAATCAGCTTTTGTTTATTGGCTGGTTGGCTGCGGAACTGCTTTTGTACTCCTTCATAAATTGATTCCCACAACCGGGGTACAGCAATCATGAAATTAGGTTTAAATTCTTTCAGGTCTTCTTTAACTGAACGTAAGTTTGTATAAACTTGTGTACAACCTTGAGAAAGTAAAAAATACTCTCCACTGCGTTCATAACTATGCCATGTCGGCAGAATGCTAAGGACTATATCTCCTGGTTGTGGTTGAACTATAGTTCCCAAGGTCTTGACTTGGTGCAGCAAATTTTTATGAGAAAGCATCACACCTTTAGGTTTGCCTGTAGTCCCAGAGGTATAAATTAAGGTTGCCAAGGCATCACCGCTGGGTTTATTTGCTACTAAAGTTTGGTTGCTACCAATGTCTAGTAATTGGGTAAAATTGAGCAGTTGATAATTTTCTGCTGTTGGTGGTGTTTCATCAGAAAGTAAGACTACGAATTTAATCGGTAAGTCTTGCAAACCAGCTTCTAGTTTTTTGAATGTCTTGATATCTTCAACTACCAGCCCCGTACTACCACTATTGGCGATAATATATAGTAATTCTTCCCTTTCAGCTTGGGCGCTACGCACTGCGTTTACTGCTCCCGCAGTCATGATCCCTTGATCAGCAATAAACCAGCGCGGACTGTTATCTGCTATCAGGGAAATGCGTTGTCCAGTGCCAGATGTTTCATCCTCACCCATATTCACCCCTAAAACCTGCAAACCCGCTGCAAATCGTTGAATTTGTAAGGATAGCTGAGAATAGGTAATCTTTACTTCGGGTTTTGCGTGGGGGTTATGCAAGGCAACAATATTACCAAATTTCCTGGCAGCCAAAGTCCATATTTCTGGCAACGACTCAACATTTGTGTAATCTGCCAAACTTTGCAATGCTCGGTATTCTCGCTCAGTGACGTTGGATAAAAAAGAGGAATCAGGTTGTATTTTTGACATAGCACTTAGCTGTTTAGTGTTTAGTGTTTAGTGTTTAGTAAATTTGTGATTTTTCTAATAACAGTATTAGATATCAGCTTTCCTGACTGTGTATGACAGTAGCACAATTTCCACAGTTCTATTGACCAAACCTTATGCTAAACTAAATTTATATAGATTAAATGCAATGGTTCTTTCTTGGTATAGTTCCATGTATTTTACTGCGTCAGCTACCCAATGACCAATTCATAGTTACTAATTCATAATTCTTAATTCTCTCAAACCTATTTGCATAAGTCAAAAAACCAGGTTGCTCTACAGTCTAGAGATGATGAATTATGAATTATTACTGCCTAATTTCTGAAGGAGGTGATTAGCTATAGGTTTAATTGAGGCATTATTAATTACTATCATCAATGCTTTTGCTTGTCTAGCTTTGCCCAAGTTTCTATCTATGCTGTCGTCTTGCAAAACCAAACTACCTAAACCTTCACTGATAGATTCTCGATTGAATACAGCTAAAGTAGAAGTTACGAGTTTTCCCTATTGTACAGTTTACCATTTGACTGGTAGCCAATTTTGTAAATTTAGCCCTCAATTTTGTTCTCGGTGTTCTCCTGGCTGGGGAGAATAAATAGCTTATTTAGCTTATTTAGCTTATTTGGTTTGGGGAAAGGTTAAAGGTTTTTGCTTTTTCCTTTACCTCTTCCTCTGAATTTTAAGTTTTTTAAAGTTATAATTAGTTATGTAAAGTATTTGATTTATTTATATACAGCAAAAGAAATTCAAAATCGAATAATTGCCCTAAGATCAAAGTTATAGTTCATACTAGATCAGACCAGCAACCAAGTTTCACAAAGGGAGAATGATCTATGAGTTTAATAGATGGCATACTTATAACTTTGTTAAATACGGTTGTCTGTTTGGTTTTACCTAAATTTTTATCTGTCATACTTCCTGTGAAAAAGACGCAAATAAATCAGGAAGAACAAAAGATTACTGAGATGACTGTCCCTACATCAGAACATATTCCAGAAATTCCCAGTTTTTTTTTAAGATAGACAACGCTTGATTAAATTAGTTGTTAAGATAAAAAACAGCGTATTTTATCTGATTGAGGTACACCTGTGGCAAACAAGATTCCCGTACCACAATATTTTCAAGATTCAATGTTGTATCTCATTTACCTGAAATTTGCTGTAAAATAATAATTTCAGGAATAGGATGTTTCTTAGGCTGACTATGCCTAGACTTCATCAAATGAAGTTAACTTAATAATCGTTATTTTCTATTTTCTTTACGCCATCTAGCTCTAACTAAACGAATTTCATCAAAACTATAACTTTCTCCTAAATATTCCCTAATAGGAGTTAAAGAAATATCACCCAAAACATCTATAACTTGCCAAATTTTCTTTTGTCTATCTAAAGGTACTAACAAATTTAAATCTACAGGTTGATTTTTTTCGATTAAATCAGAAAGATGACGGATAATTGTAGTAGTTCTTACATTGCGTTTTGCAGCAATTTCTTGAATACTCAAACCTTGTTGATATAATTCCAAGGTAGTTGATTCCGTATCAGTTGGGTAATGATCTGTATTTTTGGGTGGTGGAAAACTTTGTTCTTGACAATGGGATTGAATTACTGATAAAAACTTTTCCCCATATTGACTGACTTTATAACTAACTACACCATCCAAGTTAGCAAATTCTTCTAAAGTTTTAGGTTTGACTTGTGCCATTAATTTTAAAGTCGAATCTTGAAAAATCATATAAGGTGGAAAACCCTGTTCATCGGCGATTTGTTTCCGCAAACTTCGCAACCTGTTCATCAAAAGTTCCACATCCAAAGCTTTACTATTCACATCTACTAAATTTAATCTTTGAGAAACAGGAACAGCAATAGAAACCTGGCGTTGTTTTCGCATTACTTCCCAACTTAAAGCATTCAGTTTTAACACCGAATAACCATCATTAGTTTGTTCTAATAAACCTTGATGTAAAAGCGATCTCCCTAACATTCGCCATTGATCAGCAGTTTTATCTTTACCTATACCATAAGTTGATAATTGATCATGTTTATTCAAAGTGATTTTTTGAGTTTTGGCACCTCGTAACACATCAATAATATAACTCATGCCATATCTTTCTTTACACCGCGCTACACAAGATAGAAATTTCATTGCTTCAATAGTCCAATCTTGCACAGGTTTGGGATAACGACAATTATCACAATTACCACAATTTCCGGGAAATCTTTCCCCAAAATAACCTAATTGAATTGTTCTTCTACAGTCTGTTCCTTCAGCATAATCTATGACTTGTCTAAGTTGTTGTTTAGCTATTAATTGTTCTTGGGGGTCGGTTTTTTGGTTAATACTCCATTCAATAGTTTTCACATCACCAAAACTAAAGAATAAAGTACACCGTGATGGTTCACCATCTCTTCCTGCACGTCCTGATTCTTGATAATAACTTTCTAAATTACGAGGTAAATCTGAATGAATTACAAACCGCACATCTGGCTTATTAATACCCATACCAAAAGCAATAGTCGCTACCATTAACCGCACATCATCCCGAATAAATTTAGTTTGATTTTTGCTTCTTTCATCATCAGTTAAACCTGCATGATAGGGTAAAGCAGCAACTTTATCATTTTGTAATTTAACAGTTAGTTCATCAACTTTTTTTCGGGTTAAACAATAGATAATTCCTGAACCTTCATTTTCTCTGACTATTTCTAAGATTTCACTGTATGAACGACTGCTTTTAGGACGCACTTCATAATAAAGATTTTGGCGATTAAAACTGGCAATGTGAATACTTGGTTGTTTTAATCCTAATTGTTGAATAATATCTGCTCGCACTCTATCTGTAGCAGTAGCAGTTAAGGCGATAGTTGGGACATGAGCAAAACGTTTTTTTAATAATATTAATTGCCGATATTCTGGGCGAAAATCATGACCCCATTCAGACACACAATGAGCTTCATCAATAGCAAAATTAGCCAGACCAATTTTTTCTTTAACTACATCTAAAAGCGGTAAAAATCTTTCACTAACTAACCGTTCAGGAGCAACATATAATAATCTAACTTTACCAGTCATAATTGCTTCTTCACGGGAGCGAACTTGATAGGTGTTGAGACTACTATTAAGAAATGTGGCGGCAATATTATTATTTCTCAGTGCTTCTACTTGGTCTTGCATTAATGCTATTAATGGTGATACCACTACTGTTAAACCTGGTTTTAAAAGTGCAGGTAATTGGAAACATAAAGATTTACCCCCACCAGTAGGCATGACTACCATTAAATCCCGATTTTGTAGAGCATCTTCAATAATTTGCCGTTGTCCAGGGCGAAATTGGTCATAACCAAAGTAATGTTTTAAAGATTTTTCTAGTTGGGGATACTGAAGCATGGTAAATGTGTGTGCAGTTTGTTCACGCAGGGATAAGGATATGAAAATTTTAACTCACGCTGGTTACACAACGGGGAATAGTGGCTATAATTATAAACTAGGATTGTCTGATAGTGAAGCGTGGCGTTAGCCATATCAGGATTTCTGGTTACTGAGCGACTTGTACTGAGCCTGTCCTGAGCCTGTCCTGAGCGGTGTCGAAGGGCGGTGTCGAAGGGCGGTGTCGAAGGGCGGTGTCGAAGGGCGGTGTCGAAGGGCGCAGTCGAAGTAAGTCGAAGTACAGTATTTTAGGATCTACAGGATGAAGATGAGGATTTTATCAGTAATTACCCTGGTTTTTGAATTTTACTATCTTGTGAAAGAATTTAACCTGTAATTTCTTCAGATTAATTTAAAAAAGTGAACTGGATAAACTCATGTTTATTAGTATTGAACAGATTAGAGAGTCTCTTAAATATTTGGAAAAGGTAGATTCTTTTTCGGGAATTACTTTTTTAAAATTTAAGCAATTACAATTGCCAGTAGGTACTACTATTAAATTATCTTTATATTCGGAAATTAAAGATTTCTTAGAAAGATACTATCAACCCTGTAAAGGATCAAAATTTTCTTATAGATGTTTCCGTTTATCAAAAAATCAAGATAGATGGTTGAACCTTGACAAATATGTCAAGTCTATCATAAAGGATATTCATATAACGCTATTTATAGAAGCATTGATCTCTGATAAAATCCTAGAAGAAGAATGGGGATGGAAAGATAAATATATTGGATTTTTAAAATATTTGTTATATAATAAAAAACTAATTCCTGCTTTTCATTTAGCGGTTTGGCTATATCGTGAAAAAGAATGGTCATCTGAAACAACACCAGAAGATATTATTGAACATTTTAAAAATGATTTTTGGTTGAATGAGGAAGAAATTCATCAATTATTTGATATTTCAATTCCTGAAGGAATTAACCAAAATCAGCTTTTTCAAGATACAGTAGTTTCTTGGAAAGAATTAAAAACTGTTATTGGTAAACCTCCAGATATTCTACCAGAAGAAGGTACTTTAACTTATTTAGAAATACAAGGTGTAGGTGCTGCCAAAAAACTTTGTTTTGAACCAGCAGAACGACTGAGTTTAATTACAGGTGATAATGGATTAGGTAAAACTTTTTTACTAGAATGTGTGTGGTGGGCTTTAACTGGACAGTGGGCAAATTTACCAGCATATCCAATGCCAACTGTAACTGAAGATGAACCTGTAATTACATTCACAATTTCTGGAGATTCTGAATCTGATACAGAGAGTATTTCTTATGATTGGCAACTTCAAAGATGGAATGAAATTAAAAATCGCTCAACTATTCCAGGTCTTTTAATTTATGCCAGAGTAGATGGTTCTTTTGCCGTATGGGACACAGCAAAACAATATTTATCATCTTCATCACGTATTAGAAATATTGATAAAAAACCACTTCCTTTTGTGTTTACAAAAGAGGAGTTATGGAATGGTCAGAAAGATGAAAATGGCAATACTTTTATTAATGGATTATTACAAGATTGGACTCAATGGCAAAGTAGACCAGATAAATATCCATTTAATACCTTAGAAGAAGTATTAGCACGTTTATCACCTCCCTCTGAAGGAGATTTAGGAATTTTAAAACCAGGTGAACCTGTCAGACTTCCTTATGATGCTAGAGAAATTCCCACCATAGAACATCCTTATGGAACTGTTCCCATTATTCATGCTTCCGCAGGAGTACAGAGGATAATTACAATGGCATATTTAATAGTTTGGGCTTGGGAAGAACATAAAATTCAATCAAAACTGATCCGCAGAGAACCACAGAAGAGAATGGTTATTTTAGTAGATGAATTAGAAGCACATCTTCACCCCCAATGGCAAAGGGCTATTTTACCTGCTTTGTTAGATGTGAGAGATGATTTAGCATCTGATTTACAAGTGCAAATTATGGTTGCTACTCATTCTCCTCTAGTTATGGCATCTGTAGAACCTAGATTTGATGAAAGAGTTGATAAGCTATTTAGTCTAGAACTAGTGAAAAGCGATTTATTAGGGAATGAAGTCCAAATTGAAGAACTTCCTTTTATCCGTCAAGGTGTGGTAGACTCTTGGTTAATGTCTGATGTTTTCAAATTGCGTCATGCGCGTTCTTTGGAAGCAGAGAAGGCTATAGAAGCAGCAAAAGTTTTACAATTATCAGATAATCCAAATTCGGAAGATGTGGCAAGAGTATCAAATGATTTGGCAAGGTATTTATCAGAAGATGATAGATTTTGGCCAAGGTGGGTTTATTTTGCAGAACAGCATGGAGTAGATTTGTGATTCCGATTAAACCCCAGCCTGAACCTGATGATTTTGATGAAAAAGTTAGAAAAAAAGGTGAAGAATTTTTAAGTAAAGTTCCTAATCCTGAAAAAAAAGATTGGACAAATCGTGATTATTGGCGGAGGGCATTACCGGATTTATACAAAGCTTGTAATCATATTTGTGTATATTCCGCAGAGTGGATTCCTTATCAAACAGGTAGTCCAGCAGTTGATCATTTTATTCCTAAAAGTGTTAAACCTGAACTAGCTTATGAATGGGATAATTTCCGCCTTATTTGCTCAAAAATTAACTCTAACAAAGGAACAAAAGAAGAGATTATAGATCCTTTTTTCTTACCGATAGATAGTTTTATTCTTGATTTTCCTTCTATGGTTATTAAACCTAATCCTAATCTTTTAGAACCACTAAAAAAAAGAGTAATTTATACAATTAAAGAACTAAAACTTAATGAAGAAACGTGGCGATTGGGGCGTTCAGATAAGCTGGTAGATTATTGTAAAAACGAGTATTCTTTAGACTTTTTGAAAAGAAGATATCCCTTTATTGCTTATGAATTAGAACGTCAAGGTTTAGTAGAAGTAGAAAAAATAGCATATATTATGGGCGTGAGATAATTTTATATATATAAAATTATTGTCAGCTTTTTATATATTTTCTAGCTTTTTACGGATGGTTGATTAATGTATCATTAGCGACAACAAAAAAAGATCATAGGAAAAATGGGGAAGAATTTATGAGTTCAAATTCTCAATTTAGATGTCACAATAAGAATTGTTAACTTTTTTTTCAATCCTCACTATGAAAGCAACTTGGAATGGTGCTATTTTAGCTGAAAGCGATAAAACCGTAGTCGTAGAAGGAAACCATTACTTCCCTGCTGACGCTATTAACAAACAATATTTCAAAGACAGTGATACTCACACCACTTGTTCTTGGAAAGGAGTTGCGAGTTACTACACCATTGAAGTAGATGGACAAGTTAACAAAGATGCAGCTTGGTACTATCCCAGCACCAAAGAGAAAGCGAAAAATATAGAAGGTTATATTGCTTTCTGGAAGGGTGTGAAGGTGGAAGCATAGAATAACATTAAATTACCATAGCCATTTATTTAGCCAGGGAATAAATTCCCTGTCTAATAGCTAAAGTCGGTTAAAACCGACTAATTTTTAGGAAGTAAATGTCTATCGTAAAATTGGGCAACTTTTTGATTTAATGCTTAACCTACCCACATTATAGCTTTAAGCTGATTGCTGATTACTGATAGCTGAATGCTGACATTTAATCTTTAGCAATGACAATATCATTTGATTTAATCACAGCATAAGCTTCAGCACCTTCAACTAATCCTAATTCCTCTGCGGATACTTTAGTAATGATTGAAGTTAATTCAACTTTATGTACAATTTCTAAAGTTATTTCACTGTTAACAGTTCCGGTAGTTACTCGTTTAACCACTCCTTTTAAAACATTACGAGAACTAACTTTTAATGGTTTCTTGGGAATAATATTTTCTATCTCAACAGTCTGAGTTTCTACCTTCTCTTGGGGGGTTGGTTGTGATATTTTGGGTGCAGATGCAGCAGGTTTTTGATTTAACCCGCGTACCAGTTCCCGCAAAATCTCAGTTTTAGTGCGCTGAGAATGCTGACAGAACTCTTCTAAAATCTTCCGTTCTTCCTCTGAGGTTTGGAATGTTACCCAACCTTGTTCTTTTCTGGGCATAAGTTTACCAAAAATATACCAATTTATTTGGTACTCATTATTATAGAATCTTGATACAATCCTAGCAGGTAGTGGCAAAAATTAATCATCAAACATCATCAAACATTATCAAAGCCAATACCTAGTTATAGAATTAAATCAGATCAGATAGTATTTGGTTTTGTGAACTGGTTTTGTGAAATTTTTCATCGGTTGTGCAGTTTGGGCTTATAAAGGTTGGGTGGGCGAACTTTACCCCTCTGGAACTCGCACCACGGACTTTTTGCATCTTTACAGTCGTCGTTTTACCACGGTAGAAGGTAATACCACTTTTTACGCTGTTCCTAACCCGGAAACCGTTACCCGTTGGATGACAGAAACACCTCCGGGGTTTGAGTTTTGCCTAAAGTTACCGCGAGATATTACCCATCAAAAATTACTGCAACCCCATATTCCTGAAGCGTTAGCATTTTTAAAGAGAATGCAACCATTAGGTAAGCGTTTGGGTCCAATGTTTGCCCAACTACCACCGAGTTACTCACCTGCGTTACTGGATGACTTGCAGACATTCCTGGAAGCATGGCCACGTCAAGATGTACCTTTAGCATTAGAGCTTGTCCTAAGTTGACAATTTACTAGACAAACCTATACAAGTACATACCAAACTACAAGTATTTGACGTATACATGGAATAAGTTGACTAAAAAATTAGGCAAAATGTGTCAGAATTAAATAATAAAGTATAGTGTTGACATCAGCAAATGCTTTTATCCATCAAAACA
>NZ_JACJPT010000131.1:0-13517 GCF_014696195.1 Sphaerospermopsis sp. FACHB-1094
CTTCGACACCGCCCTTCGACACCGCTCAGGACAGGCTCAGGACAGGCTCAGGACAGGCTCAGGACAGGCTCAGGACAGGCTCAGGACAGGCTCAGTACAAGCTCACTAACCGCTCAGTACAAGTCTTGCCCGCCCGTGGTGTACCTCATAACACCAGAAAGTGCTGTAACTTTTGTGGGCTGGGCATCCTGCCCGCCCATCATTTAATTGAGTCTACTAAATCTCTTTTTCAAACAAACATAAAACCAAAGTTTTATCATCATTAGTACGAGCATTTAACCTATCAGACTCAAGAAAATCCATAATATAATTCTCTCCATCACATCCAGGATTTTCTGTTTCTCGCAAATATGCCTCTAAAGGTTTAAAAAATGGCAGGAAAGGTTGCCAGTCACTAAATCTAATTGCTACTTTTTCTAGTCCATCAGTAGCAGCACAAATAAATTCTTGCTTTCCTGAAAATACCTTTACCTGCATTTCCTCCAGTCCACTCACTGAAGTGACAAAAGTTGTCTCGTTGAAAAATTCCCCCTTATCTGGTTTAAACAACATTTGATATTCTGTATCTTGAGAACTCATGACAATAAACCCGTCTCCAATTTGCATAGCTGCAACCCATTCAGGAGTTGCTATAAAAACCAATAATGTACAAGCTAAATCATTAACAGAATAATCTTTATTTGCTGCTTGTTTTGTTAAATCTGAAATTACATGATTAACGGTTTTAGTAAAAAGCTTTTTTGCTTCTTGCTCTGAAAGTGGTTGATAAACCTTCTGCCAACATCGTTTTCGCTGCTGAAGATACTCACTAATTGTAGAAAGATATTTGAGCGTAGTTTCTACCGCTAGTTTAGAACCAATATGAGAATATTTAGCACTTCCAGCACCATCAGCAACCGCACCCACAATCACATCATTAAAAATGCGATAATGTCCGTAATCTTGACAAGGTATTTTTTGCTCTTGATGACTCGTTCCCACCGCAAAACGCGCTATAGCTTTCCAACTCACAATTAATAAATCCTGTATATTGTATTAGATTTTATAGGATATTTGTAACTCAAAACCCCTCTCCAAACCTTTTCCCTACAAGGGGAGAGGCCTTAAAATACGCCGTTTCACCACTTATCTTTTCGTATTCCCTCTCTTCTTAGGAGAGGGTTAGGGGGAGGTTCTTATAGCTTACTTATACATCCTCTAAGTTGTAATTTGCCCCCATCCCACCGGCGGTAATGCTACAGCTTCCCCTACTTTGTCACTAGAAACCCGTTTCATAGAAGTGGAAAGCCAAACAAATAAAGCACGAAAATCTAAGCCATTTAACATCACTGGAGACCGCCCAGGTGGTGCAATTTCTCTGAGTTTATTCATATCCGCATTTTGAACAGCAACAGTAAAAAACAACATTCGGCGCTGTTCTTCTCCTTCCCTCACCCTTTGCGCTGCATTTTGCCAATAATCTGTAGGCGCACCGTCAGTAATTAAAAATACCCAAGGACGATAATAAAGAATACCGTTATCCTTATACGTTTGTTTACGTTTTTCCACTAAATCTAAAGCGTATTCTATCGCTTCACCCATTGGCGTTACACCATCTGCTTCTAGCTTTGGCAGTGTAAAATGGTCTATAGTAACAAAATCTTGTATAAGTCGCACAGGTCCAAAAGTAACTATAGCCACTTCCACACTTAAAGAAGCATGAGCATCCTTTAATACATCTTCCTTAAAAGCTGCCAAACCTGTATTTAACTCCTCTATAGGTTGCCCTGACATTGAACCAGAAGTATCTAATAACAGAACTACCGGACAACGATTTTCAGGGTTTTCAACAAACTCAGGTAAACCAAGCGCCATTATCTATATTCCTGGTTAATCAAATGGTAAATAACAACTAGATGCTAAACATTATATTTTAGATCATACTCGTTAACACCTAATCTAACATGGGTATTTTTACGGAATCAATACCTTGCCTAAACTGAAATCAAGTAGCAACCAAAACCGAGTACATTCATATAATGTTTTTCATAAAAGAGTCAGTGATGAAACTCAAAATTGCCAGTAATCGTTAAACTAAATATAAATAACCATCCGGATCAACAAATGAAAGCAATAGAAGTCACAGGGAACATTGATGAAAAAGGGGCATTATTTTTAGACGAACCACTGAATGTAGAAATACCCGGAAAAGTCAGAGTAATCATTCTTTTTAATGAACCTACAGATGAATTAGAAAATGATAATGATGATACTCCCATTGAAGAAATCAAAGCTAGTTTAAAAAGAACAGTACAAGAAGCAAAAATAGGAAAACGTATTCCCCTATCTCAAATGTGGGAGGGAATATATGTCGAAGGAATTGCCGATAGTAGAAATAGACTTAACACCTGAATACAAAAGCAACGTCTTTAAAGTCAGAGTTAAAAATAGCAACATTCAAAAAGGCAAAAGTGCTGGTTATCGCATCATTTATCAAGTTGAATCACCAACCAGTGTACTTTTATTAACCATTTACTCTAAATCATATCTAGAAGATATCACCCCACAGGAAATTAAAAACATTTTAGCTGAGTCAAATCAAAACGAATAATTCACCTGTTCAATTAACCTTCCCCAAAATCCCCCCATCCGCTAAACTCAGAAATGCTGCGTTAATTCCGATCATGTCCGACTCCCAAGTAAGTGCTGCTGTTGCGAAACTCTACGACACCTACCCCTTCCCCCCTGAACCTATCCTGGATGAACCACCACCAGGATATAATTGGCGGTGGAACTGGTTAGCCGCTTACAACTTCTGCACAGGTAGAAAACCACAAAACCAAAATATCCGCATCTTAGACGCTGGTTGTGGTTCAGGAGTCGGTACAGAATATTTAGTACATCTCAACCCCCAAGCGCAGGTAGTAGGAATTGATTTAAGTGCTGGTACTCTAGAAGTAGCTAAGAAACGCTGTCAAAGTTCTGGCGCTGACCGTGTAGAATTTCATCACCTGAGTATTTACGATGTGGAACAAATACCAGGACAATTCGATTTAATTAACTGCGTTGGTGTGCTTCATCATCTACCAGATCCCATTCGTGGTATTCAAGCATTAGCGAAAAAACTCGCTCCTGGTGGATTAATGCACATTTTTGTATATGGAGAATTGGGAAGATGGGAAATACAACTAATGCAAAAAGCGATCGCCCTTCTCCAAGGTGACAAACGTGGTGACTATCGGGATGGTGTGCAAGTCGGCAGAAAAATATTTGCCTCTCTACCAGAAAATAACCGTCTTGTCAAGAGAGAAAAAGAAAGATGGGCAATGGAAAACCAAAGGGATGAATGTTTTGCCGATATGTACGTACATCCCCAGGAAACAGACTATAATATTGATACATTATTTGAATTAATAGACGCTTCAGAATTAGACTTTGTAGGTTTTTCTAATCCAGGATTTTGGGATTTAGAAACACTATTGGGTAAAGCACCAGAGTTAATAGAAAGAGCAGGAAATTTAGGCGATGCCTCCGGCGGGCTACGCCAACGCCAACGTTACCGCCTAATAGAATTACTGAATCCAGAAGTAACACATTACGAATTTTTCCTCACTCGTCCCCCATTAACCAAATACGACTGGACAGACGATAACAGCTTATTAGCAGCAACGCCAGAACTCAACCCTTGTATAGATGGGTTTCCCAGCAAATGTATATTTAACTATGATTACCAAATCATCAAATTATCAGATGCGGAATTTGAGTTTATGCAGAAATGTAATGGTGATGCCAAAATAGCCGATATTATCAAACAAACAGAGTTAGATTTAAACGGAGTCAGAAAACTAATAAAACAGCAATTACTTTTATTAACACCTGAATATTAGGTGTAGAGAATACTATGTAGGGTGTGGATAATCAATTCTAAGAAAGCCAAAATTCAGGAAGTTCATCCACATCTTCCACCAAAAAATCTCGATACACCCAGATACGAGAAGCATTATAAAGATCACTAAGAATAGGTTTTGCTACACCATTTTTATCCCAAGGTTGAAGATCAGAATCTAATTCACAGAAACCCACCCATGAAAATCCTTGTTGTTGCAAATCTTCAGCCCGGACAAGAATTGCCGCCAATACCGCCATATCATAAGGTTTTAATGAAGTATCCATTGCACCAATAGACACTTGCCTTTCTACTGGACTTTAGACTAAAAGAGAGCGATCATTTTCCCTGAGTCATTTTGTGTTTTTAGTCTAAAGTTCAGTTATATAACAAGGGAATTGGGAATTGGGAATTGGGAATTGGGAATAAATTCATTCTTCCCAATCACCCATCACCAAAAAAATATCACTCACCCCCTGAAAAAATTTGAGAATGAGCGATATTGCTAATAATCGAAAAAGTGCTAATTCCTAAAAGAAAGCAGCTTGATGACGAATCAAATTCAAAAATTCTTCACGGGTTTTTTGCTCATCTTGGAAAACACCAACCATAGAACTGGTAACAGTCCAAGAACCAGGTTTTTGTACACCACGCATCACCATACACATATGGGTAGCTTCCATCACTACAGCTACACCCTTTGGCTCAAGAATAGTTTGCACTGCTTCGGCAATTTGGCGAGTTAGTCTTTCTTGAACTTGTAAACGACGAGCATACATTTCCACAATTCGCGCCAATTTACTTAAACCGACAACTTTTTGATTCGGGATATAAGCAACGTGCGCTCTACCCATAAATGGCAACATATGATGTTCACAAAGACTGAAGAAATTAATATCTCGCACTAACACCATTTCTTCATGGCCTTCATCAAAAATCGCCCCATTCACCAGTTCTTCTAAGGATTGGTTATAACCACTGGTGAGAAATTTCATAGCTTCAGCTACGCGCTTTGGTGTTTTTAATAATCCTTCTCGTTCTGGATCTTCTCCAACACCGATCAGCATTGTCCGCACGGCTTCCATCATTTGCTCCGTGCTTTCCTCTGAGGGTGGGTGCAAATCTGCCTGTTTACCATTATGGGTATTGCGGTCAGGTCTGCTACTGATCACTTGCGCTAAATCAGGAATCAAAGGAGATTGTGAGCGATTAGAACCGTTAGAACTAGCAATAGTCATGGTATTAGTCTTGGTAATTGATAATTGATAATTGACAATTGATAATTGATAATTGGTAATTGGTAATTGGTAATTGGTAATTGGTAATTGGTAATTGGTAATTGGTAATTGGTAATTGGTAATTGGTAATTGGTAATTGGGTTATTTATCTTTTTCCCAGTCACCAGTCCCCAGTCCCCAGTCACCAGTCCCCAGTCCCCAGTCACCAGTCCCCAGTCACCTGTCACCTGTCACCTAACAATTAAAGAACACCAGCATTAGACATCAATGTTAATTCTTCAATGACTGCTTCTTGTGGTAATAAAACAGTGTGCAGAATTGTCTGAGCTACTATTTCTGGAGTTAACATTTTGGTACGGTCAAAGTTAACATTAACTGTTTCCGTATCCCAAATTTCAGTATTGACAGCACCCGGACAAATTGCTGTTACACGAATGCCGTGGACTCGTTCTTCTTGTGCCAATGTTTGAGAAAGGGCGAGTAAACCAGCTTTGCTGACGCAGTAAGCCCCCCAACCAGCAAAAGCTTGTTTGGCAGCTATTGAGGCAATGTTAATAATTGTCCCTTTACCTCGTTGCCTCATTCCTGGCACAATTGCCATCATGCACTGAAAGACGCTGGTAATATTTAAATCCATTACCCGCTGCCAGTCTTCTAAGGAAGTATCGCTTAAATTGGCAGTGTATCCTATACCGGCATTATTTACCAAAATGTCTATGTCGCCAAATTCATCGGCGATCGCCTGAATTTTGGTTTTTACTTGGGCAACACTACCCAGATCAACGGTGAAAGCTTTTGCTTCTACTCCTATTTCTTTTGCTACTGCTGCTACCCCTTCTAACTTCTCCTGAGAACGGCTGACTAAAGCAACATCTATTCCCGCCTTGGCAAAGGCTAAAGCCGTTGCTTTGCCTATTCCACTGCTTGCACCAGTAATTAAAGCGCGTCTTTTCTGCTCAAAACTCATGGTATCTCCAATTTTTTTGGCAGTTTTGCTATTCACTACCTACCCAATCAGTTAAATAATTCTTAAAATCAGTTGATTTTATGCTCAATATTGCTAGAATCGTTTATCAATATGGGTATATTGCCTGTTATCAGCCTTACCTGTCAGATCCGAAAGTCTTGACGTGAATAATTAGGCTTTTATATCAGGCTGTTTCATGAATACACAACAAAATGCCTATAGCTGCTCAGATTGTTAAGAATCTTTAAGCTATAGGCAATTATAGCATTGTTGAATTGCTAATCAGATATAGTTATTATTTTTATTGAGCAATTTCGGTAAACACACCAATTTTTCTAAATTTCTCATAGCGCAGTTGACGGCGCTCGGCTGGTGTTAAGCGGTTAAGTTCATCCAAATTATCTAACAAAGCTTGTTTGAGGGTGGTAGCTGTGGTTAAGGGGTCAGAATGAGCGCCACCGATAGGTTCTGGTAAAATCTGATCAATAATGCCTAAGTTTTTGAGATCGTGGGAAACGATTTTTAATGCTACTGCGGCTTGGGGTGCTTTAGCTGCATCTTTCCACAAAATAGCAGCGCAAGCTTCTGGGGTAGCAACGGTATAAACCGAGTGTTCAAACATCAGGAGGCGATCGCCTACACCAATACCCAAAGCACCACCAGAACCACCTTCACCAATGACGGTACAGAGAATTGGCACATCAAAACAAAACATTTGCCGTAAATTATAAGCGATCGCTTCACCTTGTCCTTGATGTTCTGCTTCTATCCCCGCCCAAGCACCGGGGGTATCAATAAAGGTAATAATGGGCATACCAAATTTATTGGCGTGTTCCATTAACCGTAATGCTTTACGGTAGCCTCCAGGTGCAGCCATGCCAAAATTCCGGGCGACATTATCTTTAGTATCCCGGCCTTTTTGATGACCCAACATCACCACAGGTTGTCCACCCAAACGACCCACACCACCCACTAAAGCTGGATCATCACCTCCACAGCGATCGCCATGTAACTCCATCCATTCATCACTAATCGCCTGGATGTAATCTAATGTACTAGGACGGCGCGGATGTCTTGCCACTTGCAGTCTTTGAGATGGTGTCAAACTGCTAAAAATTTCCTCCCGCAGTTGCATCGCTCTAGTTTCCAGTTGGCGAATTTGCCCGGAAACATCCACACCATTTTCATCTGCTAGTTGCCGAATTTGATCAATGCGAGTAGCCAGTTCTGCTAAAGGCTTTTCAAAATCCAATAATAGGGGTTTGCGTTCAGTAGTTGCCATAGTTAGGGAATAGTGACTGGGGACTGGGGACTGGGGAATAGTGACTGGGGACTGGGGACTGGGGAATAGTGACTGGGTAATCAATTTTTTTCATGTTTCCCAATCACCAATCACCAATCACCAGCCTCTAAACTAATAATGGTCTAAAACCATGTTTAAGCGATAGTTGACCAATATATTCCATTTTGTCTACGGTAATCTGATTGCGCCCCCAAGAAAAGTTAGTGTATAACTTCTCAAATTCCAATAACATTGATTCCGCAAAACAAGCAAACAATTGCCGTTCTGGAACTTCCATATTCACGATTTTCATAATTTTCCAGTCAATATCCAGGGAATGCTCCACAATTCCACCATTTAACACATACACACCTGGATGCTGAATTTTTGTCCCTAAGTTTTTAGGATAGCCACCATCAATCAATAAACATGGTTGCTTTAACACTGTGGGGTCAATTTCTACACCTTTGGGCATACTCGCCACCCAAACTACAATATCTGCTTGGGGTAGTGCCTCTTCTAAACCCATAATCTTACCACGTCCTAATTCTGCCTGTAGTGCTTGCAGACGTTCTTGGTTACGGGCGATCAATAGTAGTTCTTGGACATCTGTTTTTTTATCCAGCCAGCGAGTAACTGCACTCCCAATATCACCAGTCGCCCCACACACTGCTACAGTTGCTTTTGAAAGTTCTATTCCTAATTGCTGGGAAGCTGCTTCTACCTGACGGCAAATAATATAAGCTGTATGGGTATTGCCTGTAGTGAACCGTTCAAACTCTAATGTGACATTACGGACTTGTTGAAACTGCTCTAAATTAAAGTTCTCAAAAATAATTGAAGAAAACCCACCCAAAGCCGTAATATCAATACCATGCTTTTGAGCATGAGCCATAGCATTCAGTATTTTGCGTGTTGCAGCCTTAATCCGCCGATTTGCCAACATTTCTGGCAAAAAGCAAGACTCTACATATTTTCCTTCAATTTTTTGACCTGTTACGCTGGTAACGGTGATGTGATCAACTATTTGCGGCGGGGCGCTACACCAAAAATCTAGCCCTTGATCGGCATATTCTGGGTATCCCAATTCTTGAGCTACAGATTGAGCGTGTTCTAAACTTGTCAGATGTCCAATTAGACCAAACATTAGTGATATTTTAGGCGTGTGCTATACAAAGCTGGTTATTAGAAATAATCTCTAATTCTTAAAAATACTATATAAGGTGTCTGAATAATGAGTAATTCCTGAAAGGAGTCAGGAGTCAGGAGTCAGGAGTTACAGGAGTTCAGGAGTTTTGATTTTTTCCCAGTCACCAGTCCCCAGTCCCCACTCCCCAGTCCCCACTCCCCACTCCCCAGTGTCCCTAAACGGTTGCCAGTCCGTAGGCAGAAAGACGCATGATGTCACGGGTTGTAAAGCCAATGTTACTTAATGCTTCTCCGTATTGAATCATGAAGTCTTCTACCAAGGCATCTTTTTCCATGCCCAAGATTTTAGCATCATCAGCTACTTTGTTGAGCATTTGCCAGACAATAGGCAGGTTTTGACGGTTGGCTGCTTCTAATTCTGCTTTGGAATCTTCAAAGTTTGCTTCCAACCAAACCTCACCAAAGTTTAGATGACTATATTCGTCTTTAACTACACATTCAGTAATGTTGCGGGCAAAATCATCAGCTACAGGAATGTAGATGTTATAAGCTGCGATCGCAAAACATTCAATAATTAAAGATTGAATTAACAGACAAGTCACAACTTTACCGTCTGCTGCTGCTTTTTGGAAGTTTTCATGCAGTCCTGAGAAAAACTTCTTAGCAAACTGTATATCAGGAGTAACTGATAAATTGCGTCCACAAGCTTCAAAGCCTTTCTTGTGTTTGTTTTCCATCTTTGAAAGCTTGATCAGTTCATCTTTACTATTTGGCAACAGTTCAGCTAATCTGATGTAATTATGATATGCTTCTTCTTCCCCTTCAATTACAATCGCATTAATTCGGCTATAAGCATCTTTGTATTTTTCGCTCTGAAAATCAATTTCTTGAGTTTGTTCAACAAGTTGCTGCATAGTAGGTTGACTCCGTACCCCTAAATTATTTTGCTACTGAAATTTAATTCACCCACTCAATTGTGGGCAATCATCACTATTGTTTAATTTAACTTAACAAGAAGTTATGGTAATTAGATTAATTTTTACCAATTAGCACCCCATCAAAAGTCAAGTATTTCCATCCTTTATTCCCCGTTTTCTATAGTCTGACTAGGAAAAACCAATGATTTTGAAGTTATCAACCATGTCTAAACTCAACTGGAATTGGCAAAACACGAACTTTTGGAGCTTTTTACTGTTACTGCTAGGAGCATTCATAGTTTTACTACCATTATTCGTGGTTGTTCTCACTTCCTTTGCTCCTGTGGGTGCTACACCGGGAGTTGGGGGAGAAAATAACTGGACTTTGGCCAATTACCAGGAAGCTTGGGAACGAGGCAAGTTTTTACTGGCTTTTGCTAATTCTACCTTAGTAGCGATCGCAGTTACAGCTTTTCAGATTATCACATCTGCCCTGGCTGGTTACGCCCTCGCTAGGCTGAAATTTTGGGGTAAACAAGCAATACTACTAGTTATACTGGCCACTTTAGTCATTCCCTTTCAGTTATTGGTGATTCCCATTTTCCTGGTTTTGAAGTGGGGAAACATGATAAATACTTACTGGGCTTTAATTTTACCCACTGCGGTTAATGGTTTTGGGATTTTTCTGTTACGTCAATATTTCCAGACAATTCCCGTAGAATTGGAAGAAGCTGCTGCCATTGATGGAGCAAACCGACTGCAAATTTTATGGCAGGTAATGTTACCTTTAGCACGTCCCGCTTTAGTAACTCTATTTTTGTTCACCTTTATCGGTGAATGGAATGATTTATTTAAACCTTTGGTGTTTACAACCAAACCTGAATTAAGAACTGTACAACTGGCTTTAGCAGAATTTCAAGAACTGTTTACCAATAATTGGCCGCTGATGATGGCGGCTGTGACAATTGCTACTGTTCCTGTAATGGTGTTATTTTTGATTGGACAAAAGCAGTTAATTCGCGGTATTGCGACAACGGGGATTAAGAATTAGTCAGAATCAGGATATCCAGGATTTTAGGATTTACAGGATTAACAATTTGGTGATGATGAAAATTAATGTAAAGTAAGCCACTCCAACCAAACACATAAAAACACTAAACTCAAATTCTGTCATTAACAGAAAAGATGCAAAAGCTGGGTTTAGTTTTAATTATAGTCTCATTTTTACCCTGGTTAGCGATCGCTCTCATTTTACCATTTCTCCCACTTGCAGTTGCCCAAAAAGCCCTATTAGTACCAGCTTTATTGGTTTTTGCAGAAATTGTATTTTGGTTAGGTGCGCTACTTGTTGGTAAGGAAGTAATACAGCGATATCGGCGTTATTTGAATTTTCGTTATCTGCGAATATTGCTAAAAAGATGGAAACGGAAAAACAGAAAAAGATAGTACAGCAGGAGTCAGGAGTCAGGAGTCAGGAGTCAGGAGTCAGAATAAAAATCAAGTATACTTTATTTATCCCCCAAACAAATCATCCCTATACCATTTCTCTGTAACATTGCACTAAATCTTTAACGTCTTAATTTACTGTCTTCCTTTGTGTACTTTGCGTACTTTGCGGTTAGTAAAAAAAATTAACTGCAACTTCATAGAGAATTGGTATTAATCTAACATCCTGTAAATCCTTAAATCCTGAATATCCTGATTCAGACAATCAAAATTATCATACCCCATTTGTTAAAATAGGTCTTTAGAAATCTCTGTATAAAGTATAAACCCAGAACATGGCAGCACAAAAACTCAACGAAACCGAACTACAACAAGCCCTAAACAGTTTACCAGGATGGCAAATTAAAGAAGGCAAATTATACAAAGAATACAAATTTAAAGACTTTGCTACCGCTTTAGGTTGGATGGTAACAGCAGGTGTTTACGCAGAAACAATGGGACATCACCCCGAATGGTCTAATGTTTACAGCACTGTAAAGGTGAATCTTGTCACCCACGACATCGGTAATGCTATCAGTAATTTAGATGTCGAATTGGCGAAAAAAATGGAAGAAACATATAAATAGGGAATTGGTAATTGGTAATTGGTAATTGGTAATTGGTAATTGGTAATTGGTAATTGGTAATTGGTAATTGGTAATTGGTAATTGGTAATTCAATTTTGGATTTTGGATTTTGGATTTTGTTCACTCCAATCTAAAATCTAAAATCTAAAATCTAAAATTTTCTTCCCCAGTCCCCAGTTCCCAGTCACCAGTCACCAGTCCCCAGTCCCCAGTCCCCAGTCACCAGTCACCAGTTCCCAGTCACCAGTCACCAGTCCCCAGTCCCCAGTCCCCAGTCACCAGTCACCAGTCACCAGTCCCCAGTCCCCAGTCCCCAGTCCCTAATTAGTCTCCTGAATTTGTAATCTAATAGTATGTTCTGTTGCACCACTAAGTTTAATTTCCATGACTTCCCCTCCCAGTGGTTCAACACAACCCAGGAGCGATCGCAAATTTGGTGTACTCGCTCCAGTATCAACATACAATCTATCAGCTAAGTTACTGATTTTCTTCCACGTCATGTATAACTTAGCTATACCTTGTTCCATTTGGGATGCTTGATTTACCAAGTCTGCTGCTATACTTAAACAGCCGATTCTTTGAGCTTCTTCTAATGCAGTTTCAATATCCACATTTTCTTCTGTCAGTGCTTGCACCTGGACAGCAGATTTGAGATATTTTGCTAGTTGTCTAGCTTCTGTAGTGGCTTGTTTTAAAGTATCTACATCAGGATTTTCCGCTATTTCTCTCTGTAACGCCTTCTGGTGTAATTCTGGCAGTTTTTCCATTTCCTTCACCAGAGGGGCAATGTAGCGGGCAGGAAGGCTATTATCGGCGGCTTTTTCCTTGACTGGTTCCGGTAACAATTCTGAGGACATGGCTGTCCATTCATCCGTGAGTTGACGGACTTCTCTGCGGGTGATGCGATCGCCTTTTTGCGCTGCTTCACTTACCATCTGTTGTACTTCTGGTGCAGCTTTGGCGGTTTCTACAAATGCCCGTTTACTAAAGTTATTAACTGTACTGGGGTCCAGTTTACCATCTTCAATTAAGGTATCAGCACTATTAGCTAATTGAATCCAAGAATAAGCTTGAGTTTTACTAATTTCCCGTTCCTTCAACCATTTGAGGAAACCAGTACCGCGCCCATCTCCGCCTTTTTTCTCTCTGTCACGGATAGCGCGTAAAATTCGCCCCCGCCAAATTTCTGTTTGCAGATCAAAGCGATCGCATACTTGCCAAGCTACATCTAACTGCTGTAAAAAGTCAGACTCAGCAATTTCTTCATCTTCTGGATCTGGTAATTCAAAATCCAAGTCTACAGGCTGTTGCAGTGCAGCCGCAAGGTCATTCATAGAGTCGGTATCTTGCACGGTAGATAGCTGGTTGGTGGATGCGATCAACTCACTGTTACAAATTCTGAGTAATTACACAGGATCAGCAACAAGAAGCAGGTAAATATTATAGAGGAAAAATTTAAACTTGGAAAAATTTTAAATGCCTTCAAGCTACTAAAGGTTAGTAGCTAGTTACTGTTTTCTTAACCAATACTAACAAATACTCACATTTACTGAAAATTTCCTGTCATCTTTTGGCTTTGTGACAGAATTACAGTAAAATCACTGTATGCTACTAGGATTCAAAACCCAACTCAAAGTTAACAAGCAACAACGACTACTACTGGCGCAACACGCAGGAGTAGCCAGACACGCTTGGAATCAAGGTTTAGCACTTTGTCAACAGGTATTATTACATAACAAACTGCAACCAGAAGAAAAAATCAAATTTCCCACAGCCATAGATTTACACAAATGGTTAGTAGCAGCCATTAAATCTACCCATCCTTGGTATTATGAAGTGTCTAAATGCGCCCCTCAATACGCATTAAGATATTTGTCAGATGCTTTTAAATCTTTCTTCAAAAAAAGTAAAGGGTTTCCTAAGTTTAAGAAAAAGGGTAAACATGATTCTTTTACCTTAGATGGTGTCATAAAAATTGACTACAGAAAGGTAAAAGTACCCGTAATTGGTTGGATAAAAACTTATGA
>NZ_JACJPT010000132.1:0-13493 GCF_014696195.1 Sphaerospermopsis sp. FACHB-1094
GGCGCAGTCGAAGGGCGGTGTCGAAGGGCGCAGTCGAAGTAAGCCGAAGTGCTTTCAAAAACTGCCAGCTTTTATGAGGTGGCAACTGAAAAACCTTGCACTTAATTCCTACTTCAAGAAAAAATAGTTCCTATCCAACTCTTGAAACTGTCACCGTGGCGTAGCACCTGTCACCTGTCACTGGTCCTTCACAGATAACTTTTTCAGCAAACCCTAAATATTTCTCCCTAACTCCCCCTACCATGAGGAAAATAGGAAAAGGGGCGTTCCTCAACGCCCCATCTATGCAATCAAAATCCTCATTTCCACCGTCAGCCAAACAATTCAAGGTTTTGGCAATTTGGCAGACAAAATTTTTTAGTTACCGTTTTAATAGAAATATCAACAAAAAGAACAGGACAGTTAAAAATAGTTCCAAGGGAAGGATGGCAGCCAACCCTCAGAACTTACAGCCACTCGCCAGTTGTTGATGAAGCACTGCACAACACCGCTATATGTTGTAGCAGTCCCTTAACCTTGTAGTCGCTTCACTACAACTGGCTAAATATCTCACAGGAAACATATAACGCTTTTATTAGTTTTATCAGTTCATCCATTGTTTGGTTGAGCATTTTTTGATTTGGCATGAGCCGTCTAAAAAAACATTGGTTAGTCATTAGCTCTTAGTCGCGCAGCATTTGGGAAATGATTTTGTCAGCTTGCAATCTCTGATAAGTCAAGCGGAGCAAACTAGCAGTATCGAACAAACCACAAACATAGCAGGCAAAACCCAAAGCATCGAACAGCATCAAGCTACTAACGCCTTCTTTGGCCAGGGATAATACAAACCCAGTCACCCCTGGCGCACTTGCATCTAGTGGCATTATCGACAACAGGAAACGTATACAATCGGCTGAGACAATCGTGCCTTCTAATTCTTTGCTATCCGTCGCTAGACGAACAATACCAACCAAAATTTGATTTGGTGTCATTCCTTCTTCCATGAGAAGGACAAATAAAGATGCCAGACTATCTGGAGTGTGTTTATCGAGTTTGATATTCATCGTGCTTACATATTTACGTGTAACAATAAACTCAAAATTTTTTGTAGATCCGGAAAATTTAAGCCAATTTTTTTACTTTCTAGATGTGAAATAATCGTTACCGAGCCAACCGTAATTACTGAGTGAAGGCAAGTCAGTAATATATACCAGCAGTCAGTAGAAACATTCCACCGGAATATTTTTACAGCATTAAAACCTCTTGCTGCATAGCAGAATGAGTTACATTTTTTACTTAATTTACCAACAATATTTAGTATTCAGTAAATCATAAAGTTATTTGTGTAGGCTGGCTGTGGAGAACTGTTAGTTTTGGTAAAAATAATTCCAGAGTTAATGAGACAGAGCAAATCAAATCTCTCATCTAACAAACCCTACCATTTACCTAAATATCCAAAGAGAATTTCCGAAACCTCAGAAATTTCCTCTCTGCACCCTGCACTTTTTTGCTTGACTAACACAGCAGATTACAAGTTCCTGAAACTACAAAATCTACTGACAAATTGATGCACCATGACCATTAGACTACTAATCACGGTAGCAGTTTCCGAATCTTAAACCACAAGGCAACATCTTGGCTGTGATCTGAGTCATATCTGTTAGGTTAGGGAATAGGGAATAGGGAATAGGGAAAATTTCTGAGGTGGAATGTGCGTCAAAGGATTAAATTGTATCTCTAGCTGTGTGTTTTTTTCTGGTTGCGGTTTTTGCGTCATGTCAATCACCAATCACCAATTACCAAGTAACGATAAAATGGGAAAGTAGCTTGTTTTGCTTATTGGGTACTATCTAGATGCTATCTACACTGCGTGCCGACTTTCGCATCATTTTTGAACGTGACCCAGCAGCCCGGAATTGGTTAGAAGTCTTGTTTTGCTACCCTGGTTTACAGGCTTTAATCCTTCACAGACTGGCTCACTGGTTGCGTGCTATTGGCATTCCCTTTATTCCCCGGCTCATTTCTCATATTGCTCGGTTTTTAACGGGTATTGAAATTCACCCAGGGGCAGTAATTGGCAGAGGCGTATTTATTGACCACGGTATGGGCGTTGTCATTGGCGAAACCGCCATTATTGGAGACTACGCCCTCATTTATCAAGGCGTTACCCTGGGTGGTACAGGTAAAGAAAGCGGTAAACGTCACCCCACATTAGGTGAAAACGTCGTTGTTGGTGCAGGGGCAAAAGTTTTAGGAAATCTGCAAATAGGTAATAACGTCCGTATCGGTGCAGGTTCAGTAGTTTTAAGAGATGTTCCCTCTGATTGTACCGTTGTCGGGATTCCTGGACGTATTGTTTACCGTTCTGGAGTGAAAGTTTCACCATTGGAACACAACAACCTACCAGACTCGGAAGCTCAAGTAATTCGTAGTTTACTAGATCGTATTGAAGCACTAGAAGAAAAAATAGAAACTCTACAAAATCCCGTCAAAGTTCCGGTTTTAGTAGGTAAATACATTCAAGTAGATGAATTACCAAAAGAGCATAATTTCTGTAATCTTCGAGATAAAACAATACAGGAATTTTTAGACGGTGCTGGGATTTAACCAATGTAATAATTCAGGAATCAGTAGTTAGGAGTCAGGAGTCAGGAGTCAGAATATTTATTTGTAGCAGGTTTAAACAAACATACAAATCATGAATACAGAATCAATAACCAAATACCTTAAACAACAGAGAATCCTATTAAACATTATTTTGTTTTTTGTTACTGGTTCTGTATTTTATGGGTTACTCTTGCGTGCAGGTTTGATATTTCCAGTGACAGAAATTGCCGAGGTTTTATGTATGACAAATTGTCAAACAAATCACAAAATACATAAACCTATAATTGGCAATGAATTATTAAATTATGACCAACCAATAGAAAAAATAATTACCGAACCTATTAATAAAGATCAGATATCTATTTTAATTGAAAAATCTCAGCACAGACTAACATTATATTACAATCTCACACCTATTAAATCTTATCCTGTGGTTTTTGGTGCTAACCCCACAGGTGATAAAAAAAGAGAAGGTGATAAAAAAACACCCGAAGGGATTTTACAAATTAAAGACCTTTATCCTCATCCCCAATGGTCAAAATTTATGTGGTTAAATTATCCTAATTCACAATCTTGGAGAAAGCATTTTCAAGCTAAAATCAATGGTGAATTAGCTTGGTATCTTCCTATTGGTGGTGAAGTAGGTATTCATGGTGTACCTGCGGGTGCTGATGAAATGATTGATGCAAAAAATAACTGGACTTTAGGTTGTCCATCTTTAAAAAATAAAGATGTCGATGAATTATATAAATTGGTTCAGAAAGGTACAATTGTGGAAATTTTACCTTAATGTCAAGAGCAATAGGTGACAGGTGACAGGTGACAGGTGACAGGTGACAGTAATAAAAGAATAGAAGTTAGGAGTCTACTACCTGAAGACTTACGGATTGATTTCTTCAAAATCCCATTCTTGATTTTCATCAAGTTTATAAATAGTTCTATTTTGTGGTTCACCCCGCAGTTCTAAATAGTCTACTTCGGTAGGTTCAAGTAATAATAAACAAAAGGTTTCTAATGGTTCTAAAGGGTTGGGTGCTGATGGTGTAA
This sequence comes from Sphaerospermopsis sp. FACHB-1094, assembly GCF_014696195.1. Lineage (NCBI taxonomy): Bacteria > Bacillati > Cyanobacteriota > Cyanophyceae > Nostocales > Aphanizomenonaceae > Sphaerospermopsis > Sphaerospermopsis sp. FACHB-1094. The sequence continues at coordinate 3,634 of NZ_JACJPT010000132.1, forward strand.
AGGCTTCTGGTGTTCTTACTCTTTCTTTACCAGGAGTAGGCCAAGCAAATTGTAAACGTGCAGCATCACTTAATTCTTGCCACATTTTTATTCTCGCTGGTTGTAAATGTGGATGAGAATTAGCAGTAATTAAAATTAATTTTCCACTAATACGAAATTGTTCTCTAGAGTTGGGAAAATACCAACAAATTTCTGCTGCTGGTTGTTGTGGTATTTGTTCAGCTTTTGCACTACGAATATCGGTAATAAATTTTAGCTGGTTGGTATCTTCCAGAAAACCACGAAATACTACAGTGCGGTTTGCAGGTAAACCATTTTCTCGCACGGTTGCAAGTTGCACATAACGGGAATAAACTAAACTGCGGTTTTTGTGTAAAGCGCGAGTTATTAAACTTCTCCAAGGTGCTAGGGACATTATTATTACTGTAAGATTTTTGTAATTTGATTTTTATTGGTTGGTTATGTAATTATAATTTAAAATCTACTATTTTTGAAATCCCAACTTCTATAAATAGTGAATTTTTTTGAAAAGTCAGGGATCTGATCAGTAATAAATTAATCTTGCACTTGACTTAACCAACTTTGTAAATCTTTTAAACTGGTAGAGTCTAACAACGCTTCTCCAAGATTTTCTAAATTGCTCAAAGATAAGTTAGCAATATTATTTTTTGCTTCCTCCGGTAACTCTCCCAAACGTCTAGTTAACTGTCGCATAACTAAATTTAAAGCACTTTCTTGTCTTCCTTCCTGTTTAATTTCTTGATAAGTGCGACTTCTTTCTAATGAAATTCCTAACATGACTTGAACCTCCCGCAAAGTCAAATTTTCAAATCTGTACATCATGATTGTAGTAATCATTTCTAAAATCATCTCATTTGATGATGATTCTTGATTACTTTTTGTTAATAAATACCTAGCTGCTGCTGGTGCTTGACTTTCTTTTAAAGTCGTCAGTACCATTAACCCTACCCATACGGGTAATTCTTGAATGTCTCCCAACTCATCTAAATATATTTTATGCACTTGATCGCCATCAAATACAAATATGTTACATATTATACAAAATACTTCAAATCACAAAGTGGTAAATTTAGCAACCTTGTCAGAGTGCATCTTTTCCCGAAACCGCACCAGCAGCAAACCCTGTATTTTTTAGAACCTACAGCCGTCGTACAGCAGCAGGTTTAAGAGAATCCTGGAATGAGGTGTGCGATCGCACTTTACGCAATTTATCTAGACACAACTTATCCCCAACTCAAGGAGTTGTAACAGATATCAATGAATTAGAATCTTTACTTGCTATCAATGCTTAGTAGTAAATGATAACCTTCACTAACCCTGGTACATAGTCAGGGTTTGACAATAAAAATAAAAAATTGTTACACATTATACAAAATACTTCAAATCACAAAGTGGTAAATTTAGCAACCTTTCATAATATAACGAGTTGGCGTTATAGTCTTAATCTGTGATTAAGCTACAAAAATTTCTTATGGTTCAAGAATTGCAACGTCAACGCCAGAGTGCATCTTTCCCCGAAACCGCACCAGCAGCAAACCCTGTATTTTTTAGAACCTACAGCCGTCGTACAGCAGCAGGTTTAAGAGAATCCTGGAATGAGGTGTGCGATCGCACTTTACAAGGTTTAGTAGAGTTAGGCAAACTTACCCAAGAAGAAGCCGCCCTCTTAGATAAAATGCAACGCAATATGAAATCCCTACCCAGTGGCCGCTGGTTGTGGGTTGGTGGCACAGACTGGTTAAAAAAATCAAAAAACTTTTCTGGTGCTTATAATTGTACTTCTACCAACTTAGTAGACTGGAAAGCCTTCGGTTTAATGATGGACTTGGCCATGATGGGTTGTGGTACAGGCGCTATTATCGAACCGCAGTATATTAATCAATTGCCCCCTATCCGTAATCGCTTAAATGTTACCATCACAGGTGAAGTTGGCCGTACACCTGTAGAACAGCGTCGAGAATTTACAGAAACCGATATACAAGGTAACACCGTTACTATTCACGTCGGAGATAGTCGGGAAGGTTGGGTAAAGTCCTATCAAACCCTGTTAGAGCTTTCTACCGATGAACGCTTCAGTTCGACTTCGCTCACTGACCATACCGATGACGTTCAGGTAATTGTAGATATTAGTGATGTACGTCAGTCCGGGGAAACCCTGAAAGGTTTTGGTGGTGTTGCTAACCCAGTAAAATTACCTGGTTTATATGAACGCTGCGCCTCTATTCTGAATAAAGCTTTAGGTAGACAGTTAACCTCTGTGGAATGCTGTTTATTAATTGATGAAGCTGCTGTATCAATTGTTGCTGGAAATATACGCAGAAGCGCGGGGATGCGCCAATTCGTTGCAGAAGACCAACAAAGTGCAACAGCGAAAGATAATCTTTGGCATCAAGATACAGAAGGTAACTGGCGCATAGATCCTGAGCGTGATGCTTTACGTATGGCCAACCACACAAGAGTATTTCACCGCAAACCCACCCTAGAAGAATCTATTTCCGCAGTGCAAAAGCAGTATTACAGTGGTGAAGGTGCAATTCAATGGGCTGGTGAAGCGGTGGCAAGAGCTAATATTGATTTACTCAACACCCCAGAACTGAAAAAAGACTTCCTGCAAGCTTACGAACAAGGAAAAGCTAAAGCATGGATACAACAACATCATCCAAATATTGATGAACAAGAATTAGAACATCGTTTAGGTAGATACGGGCTTAATCCGTGTGGTAAATAATTATACTTGCCTCACGTAAAAAATCCGGCAAAATCGGTGAAAGCTGAGACTGCTAATGCCGAGGTAATTACAGGAACTAAAAAGCCTGTAACACCGTAGAGAGTAGAAGTTGAACCTCCCAGGAGAATAAAAGACTTCCACGAGTGCCGGACTACAGGAAACTGTAGAAAATGTACTCCGAGCTAGTGCGAATTAAAGCACTAGAACTAAAGGATAAAGAGCCTTTAGGATAACAAAACTGGAAATAATAGGAACTAATTTCCACTGTAATTTATCTGAGGTACACTTAAACCAACTCGATCCCGACAACTATAAAGAACAAGAGGAAGCATTTAAAGCTGGTGCTTTATCTGTTGCTGCATTATTAAACCATCACTTCCAAGAACCCCGCTATCAATATAGTCGGGAACTTGATCCCATCGTCGGCGTTTCCTTCACTGGTTTATTTGACTTCTTTGTTCATGCTTTTGGTGTGGACTGGTTGCGCTGGTGGGAACAAGGCAGACCTGAAACCCCTGAAGGACTGATATTTAAACGCGGTGAGCAAAAATACCTCAGCAAATGGAGAGAAATAGTACATAACGCTGTTTGGGAATATTGCGATAAACACGGAATTAAACGCCCCAACCGTTGTACTACTGTGCAGCCTAGCGGGACAAAATCTTTATTGACTGGTGCTAGTTCTGGTTGGCATCCACCCAAAGCGCAAAGGTTCATCCGCCGGATCACTTTCCGTAAAAATGACCCTGTAGCCTTAGCCTGTATAGATTATGGGTATAATGTCATACCTTCTCAATCTGACAAAGACGAAAACGGTAACTTGTTAAATGATCCGTTTGATCCTCGTTGTACAGAATGGTTGGTAGAAATACCCGTGGCTGTCTCTTGGGCAGATTTACCAGGAGCAGATGAAATTGATGTATCCAAGTTTTCTGTATTGGCACAGTTAGATTTTGTGATGCAAGTGCAGAAATACTACACTACCCATAACACCTCAGCGACTTTAGAGTTACGTTCTGAGGAAGTTGAAGTTTTGGGAACACGCATTTATGAAGCGGTGAAAAATGATGAAGGTTACATTTCTGCGGCTTTATTAGCGCGGTTTGATGACATTCAAACTTTCCCCCGTTTACCCTTTGAACCCATAGACAAAGCAACTTATGAGCGTTTATCTGCTGAGGTGAAAGCAAGACGTAAAACCGATGATTTTTGTGGTGCTTTAGGTCGTTATGATTTAGGGGAAATGTCAGAAGCAGGACCTAGCGGTTGTGACTCTGATAAATGTATGTTCCCTGAACAGTCACCCACATAAGGAGGCAGAAGGCAGGAGACAGGAGGCAGGAGGCAGGAGGTAAATATTTTTTTCCCTCGTTCCCTATTCCCTGTTACCTGTTCCCTGTTCCCTAAATATTTTTAATTTCAATCACATGAGTTGAACTTATCCATTCTCCTTTTGCATTGTAGGTACGAATTAACCTTTGGCGTTCGTTGTCTGTGACTAACCAACCTGCTTCTACAAAAAAGGGTTTTCTTAGTTCTAGTTGGACGGGAACATTACTAGAAATTCCATCGGGTAATAATAAGATTTCTCTGATATTTCCTTCTTTTTCAAATATCAATTTATTACCTGCTATCTTGGCTTTTGAGCTAATATTTTGACCTGCAAATGAAAGTTGATGTTCTAAATATCCGTTGTCTAGTTCTTTGATTTCTAAATAACTGGTATTTGTTTCTGAGGGGCTGAGGTCTGAATATACTGTGTGCGCTTGACCTTCCCATTTACCAATTAGTTGTTCTACTGTCAATGGTGGTCTTTCTTTGGCTTCTGTACCAGTTCTAAATTCTCTAATTAAGGTTAAATTACTAAATTTTCCTTGTTTGTCAAATAATTGCACTAAGCGCGATCGCCTATTTTCATCTATAAAGCCATATTCTGCACCAAATTCTGTAAACGGTGCTAGTTGTAATGTTCCTTTGGCAAACGCACCTGTGTTAAAAAATATGTTTTCTTTGGCTAAAGAACGATATTCTTGTTGATAATCTTGAATGGGAGAACTATCATAATTATTACTATCAAAACGACGTAATCTAAACAGTACAGCTTGGTTATTATCAATGGCTTCTAAGTTTAAAATGCTAGGCGTAGATTTTAATATTTCTCCCTGGGGGGATATTTGAGTAAATGAACCCCTCCACTCACCTATATTTTTGATAAAGTTTTCCCAGTTGCTTGTCATAGCTTAATAAATTTCAATTCAATTAATTTGTTGTGGATTGAAAAAATCATAACTATTATACATCTTAATATTATTAAATTTGTTTATTGTCACTTATTAGCCAGTATCTGTTAAGATTGATGAAGAATTAATAATTTTTTTACGGCAATACTTGGAGAGTGTAATGTTTATTAGTGAATTGTCTCCTCTATTTAAAGAACTTGCCCAGCATCCAGTGTCATTTATGGGTGGGTTTGTTTCTGGTGTCCTCCGACTTAACCTAGCTGATGATCCTGTTAGAAGTTGGCTAGATCAACATATTACTTCAGCCAACTTCCCCAAAACAGCCACTGAAGTCCAGAATGGCAAAGCCTCTGGCCCTCAACAAATTTCAATTGATTAATCAATTATAAACCGTTAACATTTCAACGTTAACGGTTTATAATTGCTAAAATGTAATTAGATTACCGCAGCTTGTTAGCAATAAATTCTGTTAAATTATCCAATAGATCAAAGCATATAATTTTATATTATAATTCTTTGTAAATTCTCATACTTTGGAAAATGTCATAATCAGTTATCATAATGAGCAGATGGGTATGTTCAGTCTGGTGGCAGGTTGAGTAGTGAACTAGTATAATTGATGACTAATCTCCTACAATTTTTGTCATACATGAATCCAAGGCAACGGGAGCAATGCTTAAAATTTGCTGAGTTCCAGTTTCCATCTGAACTATCGCTTTTTGTTGAAAATTACGTGACTCATAATGACTATCTACGTTGGAAATCTCTCTTACCGCGCAACCGAAGCAGACTTAAAAGCCGTGTTTGCTGATTATGGCGAGGTCAAAAGAGTTGTTTTACCTACTGACCGCGAAACCGGAAGGATGCGCGGATTTGCTTTTGTTGACATGATCGAAGATGCACAAGAAGATGCTGCTATCACAGAATTGGATGGTGCAGAATGGATGGGTCGTCAACTAAGAGTGAATAAAGCAAAACCACGAGAGGATGATCGACGAGGTAGTTGGTCTAAAAAAGAATATTAATAATATAGAAGTCTTATCTTAGCAGATTGTTTCTATTTATGCAAGTAAGCGATCGCTAAAATCCAGCTAGAAACAATTGCCAATCACACAACGCTATATAATTATGCCCGACTAGAGATTCATTGCAGACAAATGTTAAGACTAGTCGGTTTTTTTATAGCAAATTCAGTCTTGATTATTCCAGACAAAATTTCCGCATAAAGTCCCTGAAATTGTTTGATATTCGTGACAAACCCTAACAGATTTTTAGCATTTGTGGAAAAGTGATTTTTTTATAGGTACTATATATATAGTATATATAGTCATCCTCAATGATTTCTCAACACTTTCTATTACCTATTTCCTGTTTATTGCCCTCATGAGTCAGTATGGCTACTTCATGCAAGGTATAAACACTCAAACTTTTGATTTAGCTACATTTATGTTGGCAAAATTCGGATGCTCCCAATATCAATGTTATCGGTAGCATTCATTATATTGATCAATTTGAGGTCACTAAAATAGTTAATATATTTGAGATTTTAGTTTTAATAATTGTATTTATTTTCGTATTTTTCTTAAATAAATTTTCGCCAAATACAAATTAAATCTTCCAACTAAGTACAAATAACTCAAAACTATGGATATTCAAGAACTATTAACTAGGTATGCCAGAGGAGAAAGAAGCTTTAACGGTATTGCATTACCTTCCGCAAACCTACAAGGAGCTAACTTGGGTGGTATAGACTTTGGTAGAGCAGACCTCAGAGGTGCAAACCTCACCGCAGCATCTTTGAGTGGAGCAAATTTAAGTAAAGCAAATCTCAGAGGTGCAACATTAGAAAATGCTAATTTATCAGAAGTGATTCTCTGTGGTGCTGATTTAACTCAAGCCATACTAAGTAATTCCCATTTAAATGAATCAGACCTTAGTGGAGCTTTATTAACTGGTGCAGATTTATGTGATGCTAATTTACATCAAGCATCAATCACAGCCGCCAACTTACAAGGTGCAAATTTAAGTGGTGCAAAAATGGGAGGTGTGCGGATGTGGAAGGCAAATTTACAAGGCGCAAATTTAACCGGCGCTGATTTAAGTGAAGCTAATCTGTGTGAGGTAAATTTGACCAGAGCTAATTTAAACGCCACAGATATGAGTGAAGCTTTTTTAACAGGTGCTATTATGCCCGATGGCAGTATTCATAGTTAATGAAGAAACAGGAGGCAGAATTTTGGATTTTGGATTTTGGATTGTTTTTGCCAATTCCAATCTAAAATCTAAAATCTAAAATTTTCTTTCCCTGTTCCCTGCTCAAACCGATATGATAACTATCTGTACAGAAAAACATGGGTGCAAAAATGTCAGAATTACAACAAAAACGGGTAGTAGTTATCGGTGCTGGTTGGGCGGGTTTAGGGGCAACCTATCATTTAGCAAAACAAGGTTATGATGTCACACTTTTAGAAGCAGGACCATATCCTGGTGGTTTGGTAGCAGGTTGGCAAACCTCAGCAGGAAAATCTGTAGAAGCCGGTATTCATGGCTTTTGGTATCCTTACAGAAATATATTTTCTCTCATCAATGAATTAGAAATAAACCCCTTTACAACTTGGACTCGTTCTGCTCAATATTCTCCCGCAGGTTTAGAAGTTGAATCACCAATTTTTCAAGATTTACCCAGACTACCAACCCCCTTAGGAACTTTTATTTACCCGCAATTTCAAAGATTACCATTAATTGACAGACTCAGCGCCTTACCTTTACTTTATAGCTTAATTGATTTTGATAATTCTCATGATGCTTGGCAAAGATATGATTATATAACCGCCCGTGAATTATTCAAAACTTTTGGTGTTTCCGCCAGACTTTATAAAGAAGCATTTGAACCTATGTTATTAGTGGGTTTATTTGCCCCTGGTGAACAATGTTCAGCCGCCGCCACTTTAGGAATGTTATATTATTTTATCCTCGCTCACCAACCAGATTTTGACGTAGTTTGGTGTCGGGGAACAGTAGGCGAAAAAATCTTTCGTCCTTGGGTGCAGAAGATAGAAAAGTTAGGGGCGAAAGTTTTAGCTAAACATCGAGTTACAGATGTAATTGTCGGTGGTAATAATCAGATTAAAGGTGTAGTTTGTGGTGATCAAGTTTTTGATGCTGATGCCGTGATTTTTTCTGTAGGAATTACAGGAATGAAAAAAATTGTTGCTAATAGTCCTAGTTTACAACATTATACAGAATTTAGAAATATCAGCAATTTAGGAGCAATAGATGTATTAGCGACTCGGTTATGGTTTGACAGAAAAATCAATATTCCTCGTCCTTCTAATGCTTGTTTTGGATTTGATAATACAACCGGATGGACTTTTTTTGATTTGAATGCTTTGCATGATGAATATAAAAATCAAACCGAAACAGTTGTAGAAGTTGACTTTTATCATGCCAATCAATTTTTACATTTAAGTGATGAGGAAATTGTCAAAATAGTTCAAGGTTATTTAGCAACTTGTGTACCAGAATTTAAAGAAGCAAAAGTAATTGATAGTAGCGTCATTCGTTTAGCAAATGCAGTTACACATTTTTCACCTGGTAGTTATCAGAATATGTTACCAGCTAAAACCAGTTTGAATAATGTATTTATGAGTGGTGATTGGATTATTAACCGTCACGGTTCATGGTCACAGGAAAAAGCCTTTGTTACAGGTTTGGAAGCTGCAAATTTAGCAATTGATTATTTAGGAACAGGGAAAAAAGCAAATATTTTACCTATAGAACAAGATGAACATCATATACAAATAGCGAGAAATGTGAATCAAGCTATCCGTGATGTGGGTAAATCAATTTTACCTAATTTTTGGTTGCCTTAATTTGCTTAATTTGCTTAATTTGCTAAATTAGATCCCCTAGATCCCCGACTTTTTTTATTATCATGTCCATAAATTTTGACTGAATTGCAGAAGTCGGGGATTTTGGTATCAATTATGATCCTTGAATTGATTTTTGTATTTCCTCAACTTGCTCAATAGATAACTCTGTAACTTGAGCAATTTGTGGTAAACTCATACCAATTCTTAGTAAATTGATTGCTACATTCCTAGCTTTTTCAGCTTTACCTTCAGCTTTACCTTCAGCTTTACCTTCTTCGAGAATTTCTTGGTAAATTACAGACTCGCGCATAATTTCACTCCTGAAAATCTTCCTGATCACTTGTTTATCTAAAACTAACCCTGCTAACACGCTACTAGCAGCAGCTATATTTCTTTGTAACCTTGGATCTGTAATGGTTTCAACAGCTTTCGCTACTTCGTTTTTACTGTCACCTACTTACCATAAACTCAGTTGATTACTATTACTAAGATTATTCCAAGTCCAAGGTAAAGGCGGAATCTCTACACCATTTTCTTCTAACAATTGTTGAAAATAACGTGCATTATTAGGAGACATATCCTCTGTAGGACAATGTACAAACAAATAAATTTTAATTCCCTCTGATAACCACTTTTTAATATATGTCACCCATTCATTCATAAATTGCTCATTCATAGATAAACGGGGATGGGAAATAAACCGAATTAATGTAAAATTGGCAGTGACAGAAAATTGTACTGGTAATTGTGGTTTACGCCTTTCTGATGCTAATTGTGGATCATCTTCCCCAGAATACACAGGACGAGTATCTAATAAAACTCTACCAACTCCTAAATTTTCTAACAAAGTTGTTAAATTACTCAAATGAGGTTCTTTAAACCAGTCACCATGTCTCACCTGCTATATAAAACCTAGACAAAACTAGACTTTACTTTCTACTTCAACGGGAGCATGGGAGCAGTTATCCCTCAGTAGACTTTCACGCCTTAGCCAGACGC
>NZ_JACJPT010000133.1:0-13225 GCF_014696195.1 Sphaerospermopsis sp. FACHB-1094
CTTTTGCTCCCATGTCAAGTCAAATTTTTCTCTGCTCGCTGCTGCTTATCTTGTTTCTTTTGTCAAGTTCATTTTATACCAAATTAGATGAGCTTACCCTGTATCCCCCATCTACAATCACTATTCCTGGTTGATATCCTCGACCTAGAGTTTGATCTATTAACTTAATTGCTATCTCTGTTTTTTTCTGAAATAGAGGGTCTTGTTTCCCTTCGGCTAAAGAATCGGCGTGTTGATATAATTCTATATCTAATGGTAGGCCTACAGCGTTCTCTGCCATCTGGAATATGTTTTTTCGCTCGCTTTCTCCTAATAATCCTCCTAAATAATGTCTAAACTCCCTTTTTTGGGCTTTATGGCCAAATACATCATCAAACCTTTGACACCATTTTTCAAAGCATGGGGGCATAGCTGTGGGTGTTGTCTCTTTCATGGGGGTTAGTTTGATGTGAAAGCTTTGCTATGCCTGCATTATAACCCTTTTTTGTCTCTTTTTTTGCCTAAGTCCCGTTAACAATTCTCAATCAGTCTGATTCAATAACATCTTCATTATTGCAGTACACATATACTAATAATTAGCGATCGCTGTGCCAGTTGCGTAAGTCCTGTTTTCAACAACAGCGTTTTGGAGGAAGGTTTCATTTGAGTTGGGAATGACTGCTTGTAGCATATTGTTTTGGAAGTTAAATTTTTTACTCCCAGAAAAGCGTTAGCTTGCAACTGATAGCTACACGGTGTTAACCCAAGGTGATGTATAGAAATCCGGTTTGATTCTTGAAAAAATACGTAGAGTGCGTTAGGATGAAATCAGTACCGTATCCTACAATACTTAATTTTGTTCAGAAATTAAATAGGAGTCCTATATTTGCCTTGGAATGAATTGCACAGCCGGAATACCTGCAAGTGCGATTCGTTGTAAAATTATCTAAATAAAAATATTAATAAATCAGTTTATGCTTGATCCAACCCCTGGTTATATTGCTATAAGAATTGTACGTGCTGCTTTTCGAGAGATCCAGAAGCTTTCACACCAGTATTCTGAGACTGTAGCAGAAATTTTAAAACAAATGCGTCAGGGGAATCTTGGAGATTGTAAGAAGTTAAAAGGCTGTACAGATTTATGGAGAACTAAGCAGGGTGATGTGAGGGTTATTTGGCAACAGATAAAGTCCCAGGAAATTTTAGTAATTAAGGCAGGTTTAAGAAAGGATGTTTACCAGGGAGTTATCGAAGATAGAGATAGAAACCCAACATACACCTTAGCTAATTTAATGGGAATTGAAGAAAGCCAAGTAGAAGACATACCAACGTTTAATTTTAATGTCAATAAGACTTCTTCATGGTATCAATTTATTTATGGTGCTTATTTGTATTCACCTCACCTTACTCAAGAGCAAATAAAACTCTTTGACCAATTATTAGAAACATTACAAAGAAGTTATTCATATTCTAGATATTTAGAACTTACTAACATTAATAGTGTTTTATTACAAAGCGCACCAGGCACAGGTAAAACTGTATGTGCTGCTGTGATAGCAAGTGAATTTTATAAAAATCATAACTGTAACGTTGTTTTAATTCTTCCTGAAGCTTTATGTTCTGAGCTTAGAGAGTATACTGAAATTAAAGAAATTTTACAGGATCAACAATCTAGTTTTTTTGTTGGTAGTTTTGCAGAATGGCTTTGTCAATCTGCACCTGAATTATATCAGCTTGCAACATCTTCCGAAGAATTACAGGCTTTACAAGCAGAAGCTCAAAGAGTTCATGCAATTTCTAGAAATGAATTACTTCCATACAGAGACTTAATTTTATTCAGAGCATTTGTTCTGGCAAGAGATGAAATTTACCAATCCCGACATCCAAATTACCATGAAAATATACCTCGCCTAGAATTTCTGAGAAGAAATATTAATTTATCTAGATGGGAAGAAAGATTAGGACATAAAAAAAGTTGGCTACAAGGAGTAAAAGAAATTACAGAATTTGCCTATCCTGTAGAAGATAGAAATACAACAATATTTATATTAGATGAAGTACAGGATTATCTAAGGTATGAAATCACAGCTATTATCGGGATGCTGGAAAGATGGCAGAATCATTACCAACATAATTCTATTCTCTGGCTATTAGGAGACAGAAATCAAAATATTATGCCCACTGATTTTGATTGGGGACAATTAGAACTAACTAGAACGAACTCACTCAGATACAATTATCGCAATACAAAATGTATTATAGAATTTGCCAATATTTTTCATTCTTTTGCACAAGCAGCAAATTCAGGAGGAAGACATTTACCTCAACCAAGTAATCCTGAAGACGCTTTTGAGAAGGGAGAGCTTGTAAAAATTTTAGAATTTAGTTCAGAAGAACAAGCACTACAAATTCTTACTAAATTAAGCAAAAAAATTATCAATACATCTAGTTCAAATCAGCGTTCTTTGCTGAGAGAAATTTCTAGTCGAGTTAAAGTAATTTGTAAAAATATTCCCGAAAAATATAAGAATCTTCCTGGAATAGATTATCTAAATGTTCAACAAGCAAAAGGAAGAGAGTTTGATGGTTGTGTTGCTTTTTGTGTATTGGGCGGAGAGGGAAAACCATCTTTTGAGGAAGCCACTAGTTGGTACACAATTTTTACTAGACCTCGTTACAGACTTCTTGTAATTGCTACTACGGAGGAAATTAATCGAATTGGCAGAGATAAATTTAATAAATGTGAACCTATCCAGATTTCAAATATAGATGAGCCTTTAAAATGGATAACAGAGTTTGCTAATGGAGAACAAATATTGAAGAATACAGAAGGAGTTCGTAATATTATTTATCAAGGTTTAAGCAGTAAACCTATCAAAATTTATTGGGATACTTATGCTGCTTTAAGATTGACAAAAATTAACAATACACAATTAGCAGAAATTGAAAATACAAGCATTAAATATTTAGCTGGCGTTGCTGATTTGGGGTATGATTTATATTTGTTGGCGATCGCTAAACTATTATATAATCAATACTTCAGATTATTGGATTTTTATTTTCATACCTTGATTCAGCAACGCCATTTAGCTAATCAGCAGCATAAAAATATTTTACAGGAGTTAAATTTATTGCAACCTGAGCAAATCCGTAGTGATAGCGATCGCATACCGCTAAGATGTTTATTATTGAGGGCTTTAGGTAGTTATTGGGATGCAGTTGAAGAAGCATCTCTATTGCAGAAAATAGATCCTCAAGAATGTAAACGTATAATATCAGAAATTGCCAATGAACTTGAGAGAAAACAACTTATATATGAAGCTGCGCGAGTGCGAATGAAAATAGGAATTAGTATTCCTGAAGATTATCCATTTAGAAAAGAAATTATAAAGCAAGATGGTTCGTTAGTATCTTTGCTTTGTCATGCTGCTATCAATAAAATTAAGGAGTATAGATAAGTTATGAATCCAAATAGACCTACAGACCTACAAATTGCTCAAGACCTTGAGAAACTAGCTGAAGTTATTCATGAATCTATAGAAAGAGCAGAAAATACTCTTCAACAAGTCAAAAAAGTTAATGAAGTTAATACGCTAATTGCTAAAATTGACCGCAGTTGTGAAGAACTTTTGAAAGCACAAGAAACTGTTAAAAGAACTCAAGATAGAACATCTAATTACTTGCAAGAAGCAAAAGCGGTTGAACAAACTTTATATAATTTAAAAGAAATACCAAAGCAACTTGAAGAAATTGGTATTAGCGGAACTTTTTTAGAAGAACTCAATTTGCTTTTAGATAATGTAAATAATGTAAAAAAGGAAACACAAATATTAATAGAAGAATCTCAACAAATATACTTAAAAGCACAAAAATATCTTGAAACATCAGAAAGCTTATTCAATAAATCTGCAAAAATTAAACAAGAAATTGATCAAATCTATTCCTCTACAAAATTGAAGATTCAAGAATTAGAAGATGAGATTAATACATATAATCAAGAAGTTACAAAAGCCCAAGATATTCTTCGAGAGTTCAACTTTCTTGTATCACAAATGGGAGGATTGAAACAAATTAGAACTTTGTTTCAAGAGGTACAAAATACTCGTTTAGAACTAAGGAATTTACAAGAGGAGTTATTATCTACTAAACAACAAATGATTGCTGTGCAAAATTTTGAGAATTACCTAAAAGATTTGCAAAATATTCATAATCGTAGACAACTCTGGAAATGGCTAAAGAACGAATTGGGATTTGTTGGAGTTGTTATATACATATTGAGTTTAATTACTCCAAAAGGAAAATAATAATCATAAATTATTGACTTGTAACCAGAAGTATTAAATGTGGTAAAGTTAGATAGGGTTTGCTGAATAAACGCAAAACCTAGATAAAGCAAGAGTTTAGGGGCAAAAAAGAGGAACAAAGTGCAAGGAAAAGTAGATAAAATTTACCGTAATAGGGAGAATCGAGACTGGTGTAAAGAAAGAGGAATTAGAATCAGTGGTCCCCCACTGGGTAGACCACCTAAAAATGTCAGCAAAGAAACAAAGAAACAAGCGCAAGAAGATGAACGGATTCGTAATTCTATTGAGAGTAAATTCGGACAAGGTAAACGAAGATTTAGTCTGGGTAGAGTTATGGCTAAACTACTTCATACTTCTTTAAATTCTATTGCTATTTCTTTTTTAGTCATGAACCTTTCTACCCTGTTATCACGGCTTTTTTGGGGATTTTTTTGTCAATTTTTCAAACTTACGTCTTTTTTCCCTTATTTGATTAGTGAAATTGATTATTTAGTGAAGGTCAGACAACAAAATCTTATCTTTATTTCTGCTTGACTACCCACTCAATTCTCCTCAAAGTTTTTTTCGACTTTTTCAGCAAACCCTATTTAGTTTACTTTAGTAAACTTTAGCTATTAGCCCAGAAATTCATTTCTGGGCGAGCAAGGAAGAGGTTGACAAACTCACGTTAACACAAACTTTCAATACCCCCTTAAACCTGTTCAGACTCCACAAACTCTGGCAGATCATTAGGAGCGCCACAAGGAGAAATATTTGTTAACTTCACCTCAGACTCTACAAACTCTGGCAGATCATTAGGTGCGCCACAAGCAGAAATATTACCCGTAAAATTCACATCCGCCATTAATTCTGGATGTTCTTGTTTACGTTGTGCAATTTCTTCACGGGTGAGAATCTTCGACTCGTCAAAACCTAACTCAATTTCTGTGTTTAACCCCTTATACTTCACCCGTTTTAAATTGTAAAATCGTTTGTTGAGGGTGGTTGTCACAAAAGCTTTCAAACAACCTAAAAGATACTTACGTTTAAAAGCATCTTTCTCAAACCAATACTCAAAACTTTTGCGGAGGTAAAACCGGGCATAATTTCGCAGCACTCCTTTTAATACATCTTCCCTTTCCATTGCGTCGGGTTTCATGATCGGAGTAACAAAATTATATTGAGAATAATCCCTCACTTCAACGCGATCGCCCAAATCTTGAAATAACTCAGAAAATGGCCAAGGAGTAAACATATTCCAGTTTACCATGTCCGCTTTCCAATCCAAAGCCATTTTGTAAGTTTCCTCAATTGTTTCAGGGGTTTCATTTTCCAAACCCATAATAAATTGAGCTTCCGCCAGCATACCATTTTGTTTTAACAATTGAATTGCCCGTTTATTTTGTTCAATTGTGGTTTCTTTACGGAACAAATTCAATTTTAATTGTGCTGCTGCTTCTGTTCCCAAGGAAACATGAACTAACCCAGCTTTGCGGTACAATGGTAAATCATGTTCATCCCGCAATATATCCGTCACTCTGGTATTTATTCCCCAATGCACACCCAAATTTCTTTCTATCAACTCGTTACACAAAGCGATAAATTTGGGTTTATTAATAGTTGGTTCTTCATCTGCTAAAATGAAAAATCCCACCTTATGTTTTTTCACCAAAATTTCAATTTGATCAACAAATTGTTTCGGACTGCTAGAACGATATTTGCGCCAAAATGCCCACTGGGAACAAAAACGACAGGTGAAAGGACAACCTCTAGCATAGTTGGGAACAGCTACCCGCACATTTAGCGGAGTATAGATATATTTACTCCAATCTAATAAATCCCAATCTGGGGTGAGAGTATCTAAATCAGCAATCGGTGGATGGGCTGGTGTAGCGACAACTTGCCCATTTTCTAAGAAAGCAATACCTAAGATATTACGACGTTCTGCTTCATCTTTTCCGCGAGCGATCGCACTGATTAAATTAACAGTTATTTCTTCCCCTTCACCCCGAATAATATAATCTACCCAAGGAGCTTCATTGAGAACTTCACTGTACATATAGGTAGGATGAATCCCACCCATAATAGTTTTAGCTTCAGGGCAAACTTGTTTAACAATTTCTAGGGTTTTTTGCGATTGATAAATCATCGGTGTAATTGCTGTCGCCAAAACAATATCTGGCTGATGCTTTTTGATAATTTCTGCTAAAGCATCATCAGCAATATAATCAGTCATGGCATCAACAAAACGAATGTCGGTAAAGCCAGCAGTTTTCAACGCCCCACCCACATAGGGAACCCAACTAGGTGGCCAATTTCCCGCAATTTCCGCACCACCAGAATGATAATTGGGTTGAATCATCAGAATCCGCATAATCTAACTCCTAACTCTTACCAGAAAAGTCAACGATGGAAAATATCCCACTTTTAACTATGTTGCTTCTTCTAGAAAATTTAAAAAGGAGAAAAATTTCTGGATAAATTATTACTAATTGATGTAAATTACATAAGCAAAAAAAATTGTTCTTCAGTACATAGTATGCAAAATCAATCTCAAAAAACTGCGGAAGGCTTAATATACATAAGACATAAGTTACAAATATTGGATATTTTTACAAAAATTGCCTCTTTACCCTGTTAAGAGTTCCCTGTTAAGAGTTCCCTCTTTCAGACTGGTAATTTAGCATAACAAGTACGGTAGAACCAAAAAAATTACCAGTTAAATTACTGCACACAAGTTGTAATTGCTCGATTTTTATCTTGTAAATTACTGGTTAAATTAATTTACTTCTATTACTTTATAGCTATGCAGCCTTAAATTTAAAAAAGTTCTGAAAAACTTAATCTTTGGGTTTTAATTATCTTTGTAATATCTGTTTCAATACTTGTCGGTTAAGCACAAAAAAATAAAATCGCGTAGGTTGGGTTGAGGAACGAAACCCAACATTGACAAGGGTTTGTTAGGTTTCACTTTGTTCAACCCAACCTACGAAAATCCTTAACCGAGCAGTATTGATATCTGTTTCAATTTGATTCATTTAAACGTTTTATTCTCCTTGCGGGGAGTTGGTAGTTTGAAACCTAAAACCTTTTAGGATTCAATCAGTGGAAACTATAGCCAGTTTCAGTCCCCTTGCGGGGATTAGGTAATTAGAAACTTTTTAGCCGTTCCCTATAAGAAAAGTGATCATCTGGTTTCAGTCCCCTTCCGGGGATTAGGTAATTAGAAACTTTTAAATATGATAAAAATTGGAGTAAAAAAGCTGATGTTTCAGTCCCCTTGCGGGGATTAGGTAATTAGAAACAAACCGAATGCAACATTTTTATCGTTATGTCGCATTGTTTCAGTCCCCTTGCGGGGATTAGGTAATTAGAAACGAGAGAGAGGAAATCTAAAGCAAATAAAATATACAGTTTCAGTCCCCTTGCGGGGATTAGGTAATTAGAAACCCGGGATGAAAAGGTATCCGTATACCTAAATGGTATTGTTTCAGTCCCCTTGCGGGGATTAGGTAATTAGAAACTGTCATGGAGTCCAGTCTTTATGATTTGGCTGCTATTGGCGTTTCAGTCCCCTTGCGGGGATTAGGTAATTAGAAACCTGCGACGATACCTATAACCTAGTGGATAAGCCAGAGGATTTGTCGTTTCAGTCCCCTTGCGGGGATTAGGTAATTAGAAACCAGAGAGGGCGTTTTAGGGTTTTCCCTTGGTGACTTTTTCGCGTTTCAGTCCCCTTGCGGGGATTAGGTAATTAGAAACTTAATGGTGTGCTGTTACGGGAATATCAGAAGGTTGTTTCAGTCCCCTTGCGGGGATTAGGTAATTAGAAACGAGAAGTAGCCAGCTTCTCTAATCTGCGGTAGCCGGTTTCAGTCCCCTTGCGGGGATTAGGTAATTAGAAACTAAGGCTGTTAGCTACATGGAACAGCTTGAGCATATTATGTTTCAGTCCCCTTGCGGGGATTAGGTAATTAGAAACAACAGGTTTGTTTAACTTCTTCTGTAGAGAGTTAGAGTTTCAGTCCCCTTGCGGGGATTAGGTAATTAGAAACGTTTTGACAATGGCATTTATGACGGTGGCTCTCATGCGTTTCAGTCCCCTTGCGGGGATTAGGTAATTAGAAACCTGGTAGAAACGAACTCAGCTTTAATGGCTGGGCAGTTTCAGTCCCCTTGCGGGGATTAGGTAATTAGAAACAGAGAAAATCTAAATTTGCCAAAATGAAGAAATGCAACGTTTCAGTCCCCTTGCGGGGATTAGGTAATTAGAAACCTAACTCTGAGAATTGTTGTTTAATAGCTTCTAATTTGGTTTCAGTCCCCTTGCGGGGATTAGGTAATTAGAAACCCCGCCCTCTGAAACATAGTCTGGGAGCAGACTGTAGGGGGGAATTTGGCGGACCTCTCAAAAAACCTCATTTCAGGCTTCGGGTCAACTGCCAACTGAAACTGATGAAACGCTAGAACTATTCAATTATCAAGGTTCTGGCGATTTGGCGGACCCCCCAGGGTTTTTGACCCCGCTCTAGGTCTGCCAAAAATTTATCTTGATCCAAGAGTAAAATTTAGCAACCTACTTGTCAAGAGTTTTTTTGTTACAAATAATTACTGCACTCTTTCTATTTTATATTCAAGTCCCGACTCCTGACTCCTTGATCTCCTGACTCCTTGATCTCCTGACTCCTGACTCCCCACTCCTCACCCCATCCCCACCAGGGGACCAAAACATAGTAAAATACAGAAAATCACATTATGTAGCCTCAAGATCATGCCCAGAACAGCTACATCCAGCAAACGCAAAACCCCATCTAAAAATACTCCTCTAGTATGGGCAGATAACAGCGAATTAGTCGGCCTAGTCTTTGACCTAGAAGCAACCAATTCCACATACCTATACTCACAATACACCATCGGACTTCATGCCTGGTTTCTAGATCAAGTCAGACAAATTAACCCTACCCTGTCCGCATATCTTCATGATGGAGAGTCAGAAAAACCCTTCAACATCTCAGCTTTAGAAGGCCAACTGCTTCCCGCAGGTAAACAACTACAACTGCAAGCAAACCAAACCTATCGCTGGCATCTTCACACATTTTCCCAACCAGTAGTAGAGTTTTTAAGTCAGTGGTTAACCCAACTCCCACCAACCCTAAATTTAAGAGATGCTTCCCTACAAATAAAAAAAGTTAGTATTCTCCATCCACCAACTACATATCACCAAATCCTACAATCATCCCTCGGCAAACACACAAACATTAATCTTAGCTTTATTTCCCCTACCAGTTTTCGCCGCAAAGGACATCATTTCCCCCTTCCCGTTCCTGTTAATCTTTTTCATAGTTACCTCAGACGCTGGAACGACTTTTCAGGAATGTCCATAGAACAAGATCCCTTTTTAGAATGGATAGATGAAAACGTCATCATTCACAAATACCGCTTAGAAACAGTAAAAGTTGCAGCCGGTAAAAGAGGTTCAGTCACAGGTTTTACAGGAGCGATATCTCTGGGGTTGAGTAAAACAGCATTAACCAACAGAGAATTTACCCAATTATTTTATGCCTTAATTCAACTTGCTCCCTACTGTGGTACAGGACATAAAACCACCTTTGGACTCGGACAAACCCTGTTAGAATGGGTAGAACCAGAAACCAATACATCAGCAGAAATTATCAACAACCTGCTACCAGAACGCATAGAAGAACTAACAGCAATATTCACCGCAACACGCAAACGCACAGGAGGCGATCGCACCGAAAAAATAGCCACAACTTGGGCGACAATATTAGCAAGACGAGAAATGGGCGAATCATTAAAAGTAATATCCCAAGATTTAGAAATCCCCTACTCCACCGTCAAAACCTACGTTAAATTAGCCCGTAAAGAACTAAAACAATTGACAATTGATAATTGACAATTGACAATTGATAATTGACAACTTTTGCATTCAAACTTGACAGCAGGTTTCATGTATTTTTGCCATACCCTTCTTATTCTCTAATTCTCTTACTCCGCGCCTCTGCGTCTCTGCGTGAAATAAAAAAATGTGATTTAATTATCCATTATCCGGTAAATTTCTTGGTGGTATCAACCGCCCCTGATAAAACCGTTTTTCCAACCTACCCAAACCAAACCAAATTCCCGCACCACCAACCACAACCAAAGACAGAAAACCAACAGTAAAAATATCCTGCTGCTTATAAACAAACATCAGCAAAGGAAGCAACCCCCAAACCAAAACTGTTAACCCTGCAACCCCCATCCGCAACTTTTGTAAATTAGCCAAAGCACTCCGACAACTAGCACATTTTTTTGTATGGGAGTAATATCTATCTAACAACTCTTCCTTTGATAATGGTGGTGAGAAACTTTTTCCAGGAAACGGATCAATACTATATTGATTCACCCAAGAACGCAATTGAAAAACAAATAAATCTGCCTTAGTTGGCAAATAAAACGCCTTAGTAAAATTCTCACTTCCACCCCTTGCGGCTAAATATCTTTCTTGATGATGTAAGAAAATTTGATCATCTTCTAAAACCCCATTTTGTCCAATGTGAGAATACCAACGGGGAGTTAATTTTAAAAATATTCCTGGTAATTTAGCAGCAAACTTAAAAGGAAAAATCGCAAATAACCGACATTCACCTTTACGAATTGGAGTAGCATAAACAACAGTTAAAGTTCTACCAAACTGTTTAGATGTCAAGTCATGCCACATTAAACCAGGAGCAATAAAAGTAGTATATTGTTTTCCTAAAGTACCTTTGCGGGGTCCTTCTTCCCAAATTCCTTTAAATCCCCATTTTCCTGATTCTACTACTTCTAATTCCACAGGAGCAACATTAGCGCGGTTGCCGACGGTACGGTGATGGGTGTAAGGTATATGACTAGAATCTAAGACATTTTCCATTAACGTCAAAGCATCATAGGGAATATCTCTAAAAGTATTGAGACAAACCCAACCTTCCGGTTCTTCTTCTAAAATATCAACAATGGGAACTTTAGTTTTAGCAGCATTTTCCGCAGTTCCCGGATAAACAAATAACATTCCTTGTTTAACGGTGGTTGGAAATGAAGTTACACAAGCACGTTGAGAAATTTCTGCTTTTCCACCTGCGACTTGTTGGGGAATGCGATCGCATTTTCCCGTACCTGAAAAAGTCCAACCATGATAAGGACATTCTAACAATCCATCTTCATTAATTCTACCTTCTGATAGAGGCGCTAAACGGTGAGGACATTGATCTAAAAATGCTCGCCATATATGCGCGTTATTATCCCACCATAAAACCAGATCCTTCTCTAGCAAAGTGAAGCGAGTAGGCAGGGTTTTGTCTAAATCTTCCACATAATGAACAGGATACCATACTTCTTGCCAATCAAAGCGATCTGGATCGAGTCCACCAGCGGGAAGTAATTCTGTGGTTATGGTTGGAGATGCGTTTGACTGGATAATGCTGTTGGACATGATAGAATTAACAATGATTGTAAATAATGTTTATTACCCCAAAACTAAGATAACACAAAACAGAACGAAAGTAGTTTTTGTAGGTTGGGTTAAGCGACAGCGAAACCCAACAAATACTTATAAATATTGGGTTTCGTTCCTCAACCCAACCTACGTGACTTACATAATTCCTATTAACAAAACAAGTAAAACTATGATAGTAGACACAGAAAAATGTACAGCAGCGAAAACAGAGTTACGTCAAATATTAGCTGCTTGTGGTGGTAATACCAAAGATCAAAATGTCATTGCTGCAATTGAAAATCTCCAATCTTTCAACCCGACAAAAGCACCAGCCCAAAGTGGTAGTTTAATGGATAGTGAATGGTTGTTGATCAGTGCGCCAAATTTTCCCCAAGGTGAACTACTAGCAAATGGAAAATATGCCTATAATTTGGGGCGTTTGGCTTTTAATATGTTTCAACCAACAAAATTAAAATTAGTAATTGATCGCGTTTTGCAACCTGTGTTTCCAGTAGGAAATGGAGAGCAAAGAACTCATGATATTGTGGTGGAATTTACCACTATTGATGAATCTGTTCCCCAACTTTCGGGAATTGTAATCAACCAAGGAATTTGTCAATCTGTCAGTGATACATTGCTACAAGTTCAGTTTACAGGAGGAATTTTAAAACCGCAATCTACAACCAATTTAGAAGATTGGAAAGCGGTTTTTAGTGAACAAGGTAAACCAGAAAAAATAAGTTGGCAAGATATTTTGATGTCTGGTTTTTTAAAGTTGATGTTTGGTTTAGTTCCTCCACAAACTATGAATCCTGAAACTGGAGAAGTTTCGTTTATGATGAATCGTTCTCCTAAAGGACGTTTAGAAATTCTTTATTTAGATGAAGAATTAAGAATTACTCGTGGAGAAAAAGGAACTGTTTTAGTTTGTGAAAGACTGGGTTCAAACAATTGACAATTGACAATTGATAATTGACAATTAATTGAAAATGTTTGTTTTTACCTTGTAGGGGCGTTCGCGAAGCGTGCTGGAAGCATCAGCATTCGGGTGATAACCTAAGCTGTTGTGCATTTAATTTGTATAAGTGGAACAGGCAAGATGCCTGTTCCACAAGAGTTCAGAATATTAGGATTATACAATTTAGCTGTGTAACAGCTTAAAACAATTGATAATTGACAATTGATAATTGACAATTAATTGAAAATGTTTGTTTTTACCTTGTAGGGGCGTTCGCGAAGCGTGCTGGAAGCATCAGCATTCGGGTGATAACCTAAGCTGTTGTGCATTTAATTTGTATAAGTGGAACAGGCATCTTGCCTGTTCCACAAGAGTTCAGAATATTAGGATTATACAATTTAGCTGTGTAACAGCTTAAAACAATTGACAATTGACAATTGATAATTGACAATTAATTGAAAATGTTTGTTTTTACCTTGTAGGGGCGTTCGCGAAGCGTGCTGGAAGCATCAGCATTCGGGTGATAACCTA